>JAJFMI010000198.1 GCA_021772235.1 Chlamydiota bacterium | reverse complement strand
CAACATCGCCGCGAGGATCAATAATGATTTTCGGGGTGATGAAGAGGAACATTTCCACTTCATCTTCTTCTGTCTTTGTCGATCCAAAAAGTTTTGCAATGCCAGGAATTTCTCCTAAAAAAGGGATTTTTTCTGACTTTTCATCGGTTTTTTTTCGGCGCAAACCACCTAAAATAATTGTCTCACCATCAACCACACGTACGACATTTTCTATATGGCGACGGATCACATCGGGCCGATCATCGAGATCGCTTGTAATGTTGTCAAAATCGACGTTCGTTTCAAGGGTAATGTACCAATCCTCTTCTCCCATTTCAAGATCGGGCTCATGGACAGTTGGTGTGACAACAATTGTGGTACCAAATTGCGCGCGCGAGAAGGATTTTTCAAATGTAACTTGCCCATCTGCCGTATTCAGTGGTGCTGCACCGTTATTGATAGAAATTTCATCTACGATCGAAATGGTTGCGGGCGTCTGGTTGATTGTTGTCACCGACGGGGCAGAATTCAAATGGATATTTTCCTGATTAAGCAAAAAGCTATAGGCTAAATCGTAGGCGGGAAAGCTGCTTGATTTTTTACGTGAAAAGAAAAAATCGAGAAGTCCCGGAATAACGGCGGTATCTCTTGCATCAAAAGTAAGACCTTCTTGATGTGTTTGAGAAGCAGCATCGCCAAGTTTCAATAAATTCAGTCCGGCGCGCTCGCGATCTTTGATCCGCCGCTCAAAAAGAAGCACTTCAATTTGCACCACATTTTTTGGCACATCGAGTTTCTTTACAAGATTTTTCAACTCAGGAAGCGTATCTTTGCGCACCACCATCATGATTGCGCCCGTCTTATCGTAGGGAATAAAATGCGTTGTTTTACTTTTTTTCTCCTGCGATGCAATCGATCCCGCTTGCACAACAGGTGGCTGAATCATCGGAGGGCAAGGCGGGGGGCCATAAGTTGGCATTTCCTGCGGCATCGAAGGGTATTGCGCCTGATTGCAAGTTTGTTGCTGCTGTTTTGAAACAGCTGTGCCTTCAACATCATTTCCGGTCAGCTTTGCGCAAATGAGTGAATCATAGACTTTTTCTAAAACTTCTGACAAGCTTGTTGGATCGCTATGACGACAGTTGTACCAAAAAACCGTCATTTCACACGGATCATCAAGTTGCTCATCCGTTTCACGAATCACCTGTTCTGCCGCTTCCACCGTCTCTTTCATTCCAATTAATGCGATCGCATTTTCATGAGCAAGGGAAACAATGGTCAAGCCTTCGCCTGTGCCTTTTGCCAAAGTGAGACGCGAACCACCGCGAGAGCCATCTGTATTAAAATGCGCTTTGAGCACTTTTTCCATCTCTTTGGAATTCATGCGCGTAAATGGAACAATGCGCGTGACTTTTGTATTCTCCTCGTCAAAGACTGCATCGTGTAAAGCAAGCAATTTGCAAATATCTTCTTTGGGAGCGATAATCGCAATCTTCTGCGAGACTTGGTAGATAAAAGTGCGTTTGGGATCGCGGAATCGATCGAAAAAGTTGGCAACGCCGCGCACTCGATCAGGTGCAGGAGAAAAAATGTAAACGATGCGCTCATCTTTTGCTGCGCGCTCTAAGTGTTCGGGACGTGTTGCAATGAGAGAAGTTGTAATGAGATTTTGGCGCATGACAAAGAGTTGCCGCGCATAATTATTCATCTTTTTAACGCCGACACCATTTTGCTGCAAAATGACTTCCAGCAACTCGCCCCAAGATTCTCGTGGAATGGGAATAGAAGAGTGCATATTGATTTTCATCGACGCCATTTCTGGTGGAATGAGGTAGAGATAGTCGCTCGAACCGTATTCCATTACGAGCGCAGAAAGTGTCGTCTCATCTTGATCCCAAAGAGCGTACCCTTCATCGCCAAAACGCCCTTCATCCACAGAAGAATCAAGCCACTCATTCTCTAGGTGATCGATCTCTTGGCGAATCTGTTTGACATCCTGCAAAAGATTTTGAAACTCCCCCTCTTCAGCATCTTCTTCATGGAGACGCTTCACATCGGTATAAGCTTCGTTAAGCTCTCGGCGCAAATGGCGCAAATCTTCATTTACTTTTCCAAGTGAAGCCGTTGGACGATCAACTTGAGAGTTGAGAAGCTCACGCTTTTCTGCAATTGTCTGTGCAGCAAGCGAGAAACAGCAAGTGAGAATCACAAAAACTCTAATCAAAATCTAGTTCCTCGTTTTCATCCCCTTCAAATGGCAAAAATTTCTGCTTACGCGCAGGGGTAGCCTTCTTTTTTTTTGTCTCGCTAAGCGGGAGACGGATCATCTCGCACTTTTCGCGCATGGCATCGAAGTGATGGCCACAAAAATGGCCCTTTTCAACACCGTCAAAAACAAAGAGCTCTCCTTTTTTATCAAATCGGAGGTAACTCTCCACATCTTCCCATTTCGCAAGAAGCTGCCAGCCATTTTTGTCTTTCAAAAGCCAATCCCCTCGCTTGAGGTGATCGCTCCTGCCGGCAATTTTAAGTGACACTGTTGTTGCTGTACGAGGGCGAATTTGGGAAAAAATTTCACCGGCACGAAAAGCAGTATTCCGATAAGGCTTGCGACAAATCGAAATTTTTCGTTTTAGCAATCCCTTGCTATCGGAAATCTCAGCGTCAACTCGCTGCGCAGATGTGTTTAAGATTTTAGCAAGAAAAGTTTTTTTCGTCTGCTCCTTTTCAAGTTTCCACTCTCCTCTTTCGAAAAAAAGCGTATCACCCCGCTTCACATAGATAATCCCGTTTTTAAGTAGAAGACGCTGAGACTGAGCCTCACTTTCATACTCCTTGCCACCATACATCAGAAAAAGTTGATCAGGCGCAAGCAACTTTGCCGCCTCCATCACCACAAACGGCTCTCCAAAAACCCCTTCACCTAAAAAGCGCGCTGTCTGCTCTTGATTGGCCTCATTTGCCACAAATTCTGCCCGTTCATCGACGACCAACTGCTTATCTGACTCAATCACAAGACCCACTTCGATCTTTAATTTTCCTTCATGCAAAGAAGGTGTAAGAAAAAATGGAGAAGATCTCTTTGAAAAGAGTAGCTCACCACCCTTTCCGTAAGCCAAATAGTGCTTTTTACCAGATTTGCTTTCACGCTTTTCAAATGAGCTTTTTAATCCAAAAAGAAAACGGTCATCTGCTTCATTATATGAGATCAATAACACTTGGGATTGCAAATTGGGAAGAGGCATACCACCAAAACCCTCTTCAATTGCAAGCGCCCCTTTTCCAATTGTTTCGTAATCAAGGATCTTTGCCGCTTTTTTTGCGCGGTTAATCGGAATCAACAGTTCTTTGTTAATAGATTCGCTACGTGTAATAAGAAAAAGAGCGAAGGGAGAAAAAATAATTAGCGCAAGCAAACCCCTGCATGCACGATCGGCCCATTTTATAAGTCGGGTTAATGGAACACCTTGAATGATCATAGATAAATTCAATATTAAGGCAAGATGAATAAAAACCCAAGAAGAGAGTTGCAAGCAATTGCAAAATAAATTATTTATCTATATATTAAAAGTAGCCCTAATTGCGACCTAATTGTCTCAAAGGGCGTAACAGCAAAAGCTGAAAACTAAGAGGAATTTATTATGAAAGAGGGCGTATCTATTCAAGAAATAGAAAACTTCACTAAGAAGTATCGTTTTCAACTCTTCTTTTCATTAGCCTTCATCCTATCATGTCTCTTTTCGTATATTTTCTTTGGGACTGGATGGAGTGTTTTCATGGGAGCGTTGGGTGGTATCGTAGGTGTTGTTTTTCCTGGAATGGTCGATAAAGTGATGGGAAGTGCATTCCGTTTCATCGGGAAGCAAGAAAAAATTACACAGATGGTACTCGCTATTATAGGTCTTGTGCTTGCGGTATTTGTTCCGTTTTTCTACTTCATATTGCTAGGGGGAATGGGCGGAATCGCGATTGCGCATCACTACTCAAAAGCATTTGCAGAGAGCGGTAACAATAATCAGCAACCACCTACTGTTTAAGCGCCTCTTTACGGTACCGGATGTAGTCAAGTAAATTGACGCTTCGGTCCGTGAAGTGGTTGTTAATCGTATCAAAGGTCTCTTTATCTAAAGAGCCTTTGCCGATTGCTGCTTGCTCAAAGTCGTTCCAAATTGCCAATTCATCTGCTTGATTTCCAAGCTCATGGTGCAGTGAAGCTAAACGCAAAAGCGTAAATCCACGAAGAAGCGAATTTTCACCCGACATATCAAGCGCGCTCTTCAAGCGAACGGTCTCTTCCAGAGCTTTACTATATTCTTTATTACCGATTAGCAGAGTTGTGCGGCCAAAATCAGCCCACTCAGGAGCAAGATCACTCGATCTTTTCAAAGAGTTCTGCGCATATGGCAAAGCGGTCTCGTAATCACCTAAACTGATTAACTTATTTGCGATACGATCCTCATAGCGCGCTTTCAATTCAGGATGTTTATTCATCAATACTTGTAAACGTTCCAGCTTTTCATCTTCACGACCTGCTGAATGCTCCCACTCATCAATGACAATACTTGCCGCGAGGAAATCGGCTTCTTTTCCCTCATGGTGCTGGGAATTTTTCACCGTAAAGTAGAGTCCAACTCCTAAAATCGGCATTAAAATGAGCAATTTTTTGCCCCGTTCCATGATCCAATAAATCCACCCTCCACCGGAGAGGAGATTCGCACGCATCTTTTCTTTCGTATCACCAGTCATATTGGACAGTATACGACATCTATGTTTTAATTCTAACTAATGATTGCAATCTTTTTACTCCTCTTCCCCTCCTACGAAAATCTTACTCTCCTCAACCAGCTGCAGAGTCAAAAGGATAGCGCCACCGTAAAGGTTTTTTCAGAAAAAAAGGAGGCGATGCAGTCTCATATTTACGGAGAGGGATTTGCCCCACACGAGCGTCTCATCGTTCAATACGAAATCGAACGCAAAGCTAAACGCCGCAACGCCTACACCGAATATCTTACAACAGATGATCAGGGCCGTTTTTACAAAACACTTGGTCTGCTTTACTACCACGAACATGGTGGTGAAAACACCTTCATCGTCAACCGTAAAGATGAAAATCTCTCTCTTAATTATGCCTGGGGCGAAAAAAAATGATTCTATTTCTAATTCGTCTCATCTCTCTCACTCCATCTAACATTGAAATTGAAGCAACAACCTCCCAGATTGAAAAAGTCACCCATTGTGAACTCACTTTTGAAAATCTCCATCCTGATCACACTTACAACATCTCTTTTTTAAGAGAAGATAAATCCCCCTATCTCAGCTACTCCCTGCAAAAAAAAACCACCCCGGAAAAACTGCAACTCATCGATTTTGACAACTGCCGAGGCATATTAATCTCCCTTGAGGATACCGTCTCAAAAAAGACTTCGCTCTACCGTTTTTTCCCCTACGAGCAAATTCTCCAACTAGATGGGATTACCATCTCTCTTGTCAGCCTTGATGCACGCGCTCGCAATCTTCTTTGCAAAATGTCAGGTTTTGAGCCCTACGAACCTTTCATTTGCCAAACCACTTTCAATGAGCAGAACATAATTGAAGGCACAGCAAACGCAGACGGCACTTTTACCTACCTTCTCTCCCACACAAATTATGATAAAGGGGCAAACGATCCTTTTGCGCTTCTGCGCAACAGCACAAAAAAAACCGCTAAATCCAACTACCTTTGGGGCAAGGCTCTTGTCCGCGGCAAGAAAAACCGCATATTAAAACAAATCTGAATGCGTACCACTACGCACTAAAATTAATATTTTTGACGCTTTTTTATAAATAAGCAGCCAATCTGGTTCTATATGGCATTCCCAGCAACCGCGAAAGTTTCCTGAGAGTTTATGATTCCTATATTTTTCCGGTAATGAACCCCCGGAAATTAAAATTTTGATAACAACTTTAAGCTTTGAAAGATCCTTTCCTCTTTTTTTCAATTTTTTTAGATCTTTCTCACACGTGCGCTCAGTTTGAATTTCTAATTTCATTCATTTAGCCCCAACTCATCCCACATTTGCTCAACACTTTCGTATGAAGTTAATCCAATCCCTTTTTCCGTATTTTCAATTGCCTTAAGAGTTGTCTTATTTGGTTTTTTTTCTGGATAGAGAATAGGATCCAAAGCAAATAAGATGAGATCTTTTAGCGTAAGCTCGTTTATTTCAGCTAAAATTTTTAATTTTTTATGCGCTTTTTTTGGGATCTCTACCGAGAGCCTCGTTGTTTCCGTAGCCATAAATGTACCTCCTACATTTTCACTATTGATGCTACCACATTTTGTTAATTTGATCAAATGTACATTAACATATTTGTAAACCTTTACCTGGAAGCTCGAAGTAACCCTGCGAGCTCGTCTTTTAGGTAGATTTCTAGGTTGTTTTTCGTAACGCACTAATCATCATTAGGTTGCAAAAATTTGAACCCTGCAGTCTACCTAGAAACTGTTGACATCCGATTCCTTCTAGGTTAATTTCTAGGTTGGTTTCTTACCACACTAATAAACAACAACCTACAAATTTCTGTGCCTGGAAATTTTGCAGGTATTGTTTAAGGAAAAGGTTTTTGACATGTCTAAAAATAACTATTTTGAAAGTCCTTTTAAAGGAATTCCCCTTGATCAACAAATTAATAATCCAAATATTATTGTAGGACGACACAGCTATTACTCAGGCTATTATCATGGCCACTCCTTCGATGACTGTGCGCGTTATCTTATGCCAGATAGAAATGATGTTGATAAGCTCATCGTTGGAAGTTTTTGTTCTATTGGTACCGGAGTTTCCTTCATAATGGCAGGTAACCAAGGGCATCGCATGGAATGGGTAAGCACTTTTCCTTTTTTTTATGTTGATGAAAAGTGTATGGAAAAAGGGGTCGATGGTTATCTCGGTTCAGGAAATACCGAAATAGGTCACGACGTTTGGATAGGTGCAGAAGCAATGGTCATGCCAGGGATAAAAGTTGGGAATGGGGCGATGATAGCTGCACGCTCCGTTGTCACAAAAGATGTTGAACCGTATACCATCGTTGCAGGAAACTCTGCAAAACCAATTCGCAAACGGTTTACGGATAAGCAAATAGAACAACTACTAGAAATGTCATGGTGGGACTGGCCTGATGAGCAACTATCTCAGTCCATGAAGTTATTATGCTCTGAAAATATTGACGCTCTATATGAAGTTTGGTCAAACTGGAAGAGAGATCAAAAAAAATCCTTAGGCTAAACAATGGGTTCTAATCACTTTTTAAGAGGAAACTTAGTAGGCAATTTGGGTTTCTGCAGAGTCAAGGCATTCAGAACAACCGAAATCGAACTAAGAGCCATGGCAGCGCCCGCAATCATGGGGTTGAGCAAGCCGAAAGCGGCAAGTGGAATTCCTAAACAATTATAGACAAATGCGAAGAAGAGGTTTTGGCGGATTTTCACAAACGCGCGGCGTGAAAGATGAATCGCATCAACCAGATTTTGCAGGTGTGAACGCATCAATCCAACTGCGGCACTTTCCATGGCGACATCTGTTCCGCTGCTAATGGCAAAACCGACATCACTGACGGCAAGTGCCGGCGCATCGTTCACTCCATCGCCCACCATGCCTGTTTTCTTTCCTTCCATCTGCAGTTTTTTTACGTAGTTTGCTTTTTCATCGGGAAGCACTTCGGCAAAATAGCCATCAACTTGCACCTGTTCTGCAACTTCTTTTACAGCGCTTTCGCGATCACCACTCACAATGTAGAGAGAAAGTCCCATCTGGTGAAGTTGCTCGATCGCTTCTTTTGTTCCTGGTTTGATGGTATCTTTGAGTGCAAAGGCGCAAAGCGCTTTTTCTTCTGATCCCAAAAAAACAAGTGTGGCAGTTGAGGAGTCGATCATTTGCTGAAATGGCGCGCAATCTACCCCCTTCTCAATGAGAAATTTTGGTGATCCCATGAAATAGATTCTGTTTTCGCTTTTTGCCATTACCCCTTTACCTGGAACAGATTGAAAGTCAGTAATCGCCGCCTCTTTTACATCTGTTAGATGTTTAACAATCGCTTGGGAGATAATGTGTTCTGAGGAGAAAGCGAGAGCTTTGGCAATTTCTACTTTTTCTCCCTGCATTTCGATCACTTGCAGTTTTCCTTCAGTAACTGTGCCTGTCTTATCTAAGATCAGCGCTTGCAACTTTTTGCACTCTTCCAAGGCTTGCACATCTTTGATCAAAATGCCTTCGCGCGCGCCGCGCCCTGTCGCAACCATTATTACCATTGGTGTTGCAAGTCCCAAAGCGCAAGGGCAAGAAATAACCAATACTGCCACCGCACTAATCAATCCCTCTTGCCAATCTCCACTAATAAGTCCCCAAAGAACAAAAGTCACAATCGAAATGGCTAACACCACGGGCACAAATACTCCGGAAATGCGATCGGCCAATTTTTGAATCGGTGCTTTTGATTTCTGTGCCTCTTCAACAATGCGAATGATAGCCCCAAGTGCCGTTTCACTTCCCACTTTTGTCGCGCAAATTGTCATGACGCCTTCACCATTGACACTTCCCGCAAAAACTCCGCTCCCCTTTTCTTTTGCTACGGGAATCGATTCACCCGTTAACATCGATTCATCAATGGTAGAAATTCCCTCTTCTACTTTTCCATCCACGGGAACACGCTCCCCTGGTCGCACCAGAATAAAATCGCCTTTTTTCACCTGCTCGATAGGAATTTCTTCCCCATTTTTTAATCGCGCCGACTTTGCTTCCATTTTCAAAAGCGCTGTCATACCGCTGCTAGCGCGATCTTTTGAACGCGCTTCAAAATAGCGTCCAAGCAATACAAGGGAGATCAAAATAGCGCTCGTCTCAAAATAGAGATGGGGCGAAATGCCAAAAAGCCACGCCGCTACAGAAAAAGCCCATGCTGCACTTGTTCCAATTGCGATGAGCGTGTCCATATTGGGCTTTCCCTTAAACGCATTTTTGTAAAACGACCACCCGCCAATAAATTGGATGGGTGTTGCGAGACAAAATTGCAGCCAAGGCGGCAAGGGGAGTAGTAGCGGTAGGCTTAATGCGATACAAAAAAAGGCGAGCTTGGGATTGGGTTTGGCTTTACAACATTTGGGATGATCCATTCCTATATTCTAACAGCTGGTGCAAAATCCGTCGATGGCCAGATGAGAAGGGAAGTTTGATGATCTCTTCTAAGGTTTTCCAAGTGTGAGCGGCGACTTTTTTTTCAGTATGCCAATGAGTGGGGAAGAGATGCGCTTTAAAACGGGTGAATGTATGGGCTTGCTTGGGAAAATCTTGAACATAAAGAAGTTTGATTCCCAGATGTTCTTCCAAATTTGCTTCGCGCTCGACATAGGGGAATTCCCAAAGCCCTTCCATCACCTTGCCTTTTTCCACTTGGCTTACGATAAACTCCCCTCGGCACTCGACAATTCCCACACTTCGATAGAGATGCATCGTCTGCATTTTTTTGCGTTTATTGGGAAGTTGTAGACCTTGATTTTTTGCTACACACTCTTTGCGAAGCGGACAGATCGGGCATTGCGGATTTTTTCCGCAGACAAGCGCGCCGAGTTCAATAAGCGCTTCGCTAATTTCCCAAGGTTTTTCCTCTGGAAGGAGTTTTAGCGTCTTCTCGCGAATTACTTTTTGCGTTGCAGGCAGATCAATCGGCGCCTCAATCCCCCAAAAGCGCGAAAGCACACGCATCACATTGCCATCTACCGCAGCGGCTTTTTGATGAAAGGCAAAACTCAAAATGGCGCCAACCGTGTAGGGACCGATTCCCTCAATTGCGCAGAGCTCTTCCGCTGTTGCCGGGATTTTTCCTCCAAATTCTGCTACAACGCGCCTTGCGCCTTTTTGCAAATTGCGAGCGCGGGAGTAGTAACCCAATCCCTCCCAGCACTTTAAAACTTTTTCTTTATCCGCAACTGCCAAATTGCAAACTGTTGGAAACATTTCCATCCATCGCAAAAAATAGGGAATCACAACCGATGCCCGTGTCTGCTGCAGCATCACCTCTGAAACCCAAACGCGGTAAGGCGTCACCTCGCTCCTCCAGGGGAAATCGCGCTTTTGAGAACGGAACCAAGATCTAAGCTCGTCAATCATTGAAACATATTGTACCATCCGAATTATGATTAAGAAAAGAACTTGTGCCCTTATTTTTGGCGATAATATTGCCTACTTAGATCACATCGCGCCACTTGCTGCGCTACTAGATATTCCGCTTATTGTGACGGAAAACGAACTTTTTGAACTGGCCAATCGCTATTATCCCGATTTAGTTATCTTGCACTACGATTGGATCGAAGTCACAAAGCGCCTTGTTCCTGAATATGATGTGATCATCACCAACCTTCCCGCTTTTTTCCTGCGCAAACTCTTTCGCGTGGCAGAGATGATGGCAGGAAAGAAAATCCTTTCGATCTGGGTGCCGCACGGCAATTCCGACAAAAACTTTCCTTTTGAAGGGCTGCCCCATGAAACAATCGCCCTCATATACGGGGAACAAATGGAGCAGATTTTCAAAAATCGTGGCGTCTACGAACAAATCCCGCATGTGCTCACCGTTGGAAATTATCGACTTACCTATTACGAGCGCATGAAAACTTTTTACAATAAAATGCTCGCATCTGAAATTTTGCCTCACCTCAGTTCAGAAAAGAAAACCATTCTCTACGCGCCCACCTGGAATGATGGCGGCGATACTTCCACACTTTTTGTAACCGCGCCTAGCCTCATCGACAAACTCACTCCCAAATACAATCTCATCATCAAACTACATCCCAACACCTCCATTTTAGACATGAATGGACTGCAAGCCTTAATGCGCGAATATGGCGATAGCGTCCTCTTTTTGGAACAGTACCCGCCTATCTATCCCCTTCTTGATCTTGCCGATTTTTACATCGGTGACATCTCCTCAATCGGCTATGACTTTTTACAATTTGATAAGCCCATGCTCTTTTTGCATCCCGATCCAAATTTACCTCTTCACCAAGTCGGTATACAAGTTGATGATCTCAATGAAATTGATCAGCTTGTTGAAAAGGAGCAGATGGAATTTTCAGAAAAACGAAAAGCCCTCTACCAGGAAGCTTTTGCAAAGGCGCCCACACGTGATAAACTCCAAGAGATGATTTTCAACACTTCTGAAAAAGCCCTGGATGCGCGCGTAATATGAAATCAGCAGCGCTCTGCAACGGCCATCTCTACCACTATTTAGACCACCTCGCACCACTTTGCGATCTTTTGCAAATCCCCCTACTTACAAACGATCTAAAAATTGAAAAAATGGCCCTCCACTACTACCCGATGGTAGAAACACGCTACATTGCACCGGCAGAGATGACCCCCCACTTTCTCGGCAGCCATTTTGACACACTTTTTGTGACCGAAAAGCATACGCGAAAAAAATTGCAAAAACTCATCGAAACAACATGTAATAAACACGTCACTTTTTGCTATCTGCCGCACGGCAACTCCGATAAAGGACTAAAAAATCCCGCTCTAAACCCCTTTCCAGAACAAGAACTCGCCCTCATCTACGGCGCGCAAATGGAAGAGCGCTTTTGTAAAAACATCCCGAGCAAGCGCATCGGTAATTTTCGCTACGACTTCTACCTGCGCTATAAAAACTTTTACGATGAACTGGCGCAAAAAGAACTGCAGCTCCCGAACAAAAAAATCTACCTCTACGCGCCTACCTGGGATGATGGTGAAAACGGCACAACAATCTTTGAAAAAAAAGATTTCCCAAAAGATGCCCACGTCATCATAAAAGCCCACCCCCTGCTTTTTGAAACACACCTCGCTGAAATGGTCGCCTTAAACCCACTTACAGACTTTCCCCTCATCTATCCGCTCTTAGCACGCACAGATGCCTACATCGGCGATTACTCCTCCATCGGATATGACTTTTTAACTTTTGATCGCCCACTCTATTTTTGCGGCAAAATTGAAACAGAGCTTTCCCAGTGCGGCAGTCCCTGGCCAAAAGAAAACGATCCTACATGTGCAGAAAAACGCCAAAAGCTTTATAAAAAAGTTTTCACATTATGCGTTGTGCTGCTGCCATTTTTGGCCCAAAACTTTTATACCTCGATCATCTAGCTCCCCTTGCATCGCTCATGCAAATCCCTCTTGTTGTAACCGATCACGAAATATTTGCACTGACAAAACGCTACTATCCTGAAACAGAAGTGCTCCTTTATGAGGGCCTCTCCTCAACCACGTCTATCGTTGCCGATTATGAGGTGCTGATCACAACCCTCTCTTGCAAACTCCTCAAACCGATGCTTTTCTTTGCTAGCCAAGCATTGAAAAAAGAACCAAAAATGATCTGGCTACCCCATGGCAACTCCGATAAAGGGCGAAAAAAACCTCTAATGGAAGGGCTTGGAAACGAGGAAACCATCCTTGTTTACGGGCAAAAAATGCTCGAATTCATAGGAGAAAAAGGCGTTCTCGATCAAATTCCTCATATCCACCAATTGGGAAATTATCGTCACACCTACTACCAAAAGCACAAAGCCTTCTATGCGCAACTCACCCAAAAATACCGCAGCACAAAAAAGACGATCCTCTACGCTCCCACATGGGAAGACTTTGAAGATTCTGGAACACTCTTTTCTCTCGGATCGCAAGCCCTTGAAAAACTCCTACCCTCCTACCACGTTCTAGTAAAACTTCACCCCAACACCGTGCGAGAAAAAGCTGCTGAACTCATCCAACTCAAAACCCGTTTTCCCACAGCCCTATTCATCGAAGAGTTTCCCCCCATCTACCCCCTCTGTGAAATCGCCGCTATTTATCTCGGTGATATGTCTTCAGTCGGTTACGATTTTCTTACCTTTCAAAAACCGATGCTTTTCCTCAATCCTCACAACGACGATCCTCAAAAATTAGGCTTAGCACTCCATAGCTGTGGCTACACCATCACTCCAGATCAGCTCCCACACATTGCAGAAAAACCCCAAAACGAATTACTCACTCAAAAACAAAAACTTTACTCCCACACTTTTACAAAAACCTTTAACACAGAAAAACTAACCCATGATATTCTAAGCGCATGGGAAAATGGCAAAAATCTTCAGAAGAGTTAAAAGAAAAATTCATAAACACAATGGAAGCCTTTGCGGAAGCGGAGCCTCGCAAAATGTTTGGTTATCCGTGCTGTTTCTTGCATGGCAACATGTTTACCGGACTGCATGAGGAAAACTGGGTGCTGAGACTCAAAGACGAAGATCGCAATGCAATGATTACCGAACATCAAGCAGAACGCTTTGCCCCAATGGGCCGTCTAATGAAAGAATATGTCATACTACCGCCAGAAATCCTAAGCAACAAAACAAAACTCACAGTGTGGATTCAAAAATCCATCACCTACGTTTCCAAACTTCCCGTCAAGCTCCCCAAAAAAAAGAACTAATGTAATTCATGCGTCTTATTGATCACTGTTGAAACAAATCAAATCGCCCATACTGCCAGTGAGCATGAGCGATAGTTAAAATTGACTATAAATAAATAGAAAAAAGACTCTTTATCTTAAGCGAAGCCCCATAGTTCCATTATCATGCCAACCATCACTCCCTAACCA
>JAJFMI010000197.1 GCA_021772235.1 Chlamydiota bacterium | reverse complement strand
ACCTTCTCCATTTAGAAAAAAGAATGCAACAATCTGGAAATTTTCCGAAAAACAAAACCCTCACTCATGAAAAATTACTTCAACTCATTGCTGCAAAAATAAAAAAAACCGACTTAGAGTATGCAAAAGAAGACGTCAGAGTGTTTTTACATGATCCAAAAGCTTTAGATATCTGGTCAGAGCAATTCTTTTTCGATCTTCTCCCCCACCTTAAGAGTGAGTAAATGTGGCAACGCAAAAACATTGCAAGCCTTCGCCACAACCAAAAGCTGTTAGCTCATCTCCTGATGTAAAAGTAATGCCTACATCATCTACAGAAATGCCAACTGCTTCTGCCACAGAAGTTCGTATTTCTGTAGCGCGTTTTTGGAAACGCGGTCGCTTGCCCTCAATAGAAAGCGCGATATGAGCAATCTTCCACCCACTTAATGTTTTAAGCGCCTCATCAAGATAGACCTTCGAGTCGGTAATCCCCTGCTCTTTACAAAGTTTTGGAGCAATCTCACCTAGAATAGAAACATGTGTAACAGAGGTGATGGCATTGCAAATAGAATGAAAAATAACATCCCCATCGGAATCTGCATCAAGGCCAGGAGCATCCGAAAATATAATGCCTCCAATCACACACGGCTTATCTGTACCATCAGGAAGGAATCTATGAGAGTCTTGTCCAAGTCCAGTTTTATACACAATCAAGTATCCTTTTAAAACGTTTCACCGAGTGCCATACAAAAAATAAGCAATAAAACGAAAGAGCAATGGGACAAATCCAAAATGGCAAATTGCCTTCAGCTCCAAGCATAGCGGAGCGCAATCCTTCTGTAATATAAATAAATGGATTGATCAACAATACTTTTGCAAGGAGTGGAGATATAGCCACAATGGAGGAGTAAGGGAAAAAGTAGCACCCAAACATAAATAGTGGATTGATCATCCGCGTCCAGATATTTCCAATCTGTGACGCCTTAGAAAATATCGAACTAATCCAAAGAGAAAAATAGCCAAAAAAGAGATGGATTAAGGGATAGATAATCGCAAACCGCCACCAAGAAACCCCACTCAAATCAAATTGGTTCCAAAGAAGAATTTTCCCAACAGGAACAAGAAAAATCATTAAAATTGCAGAGGTAACCGCCCAGTTAAATCCAATTGACGCAAAGACAAAAGCGGAAGACAATGGTAGAGATAACGTGTGCGTAATGCGACGCGACCCTTCCATATCCATCACCATTTCAGAAACATAGGACATTAGATCAAAGAGACCAAAAATCGCAATCGCTCCCACCATGATGAAAGGACCGTAATTCGGACCCATTCCCATTGGCGCTAAAAAGTAATTGAAGACAATAACGTTTGTAAAAAAGACAAAGCCCATATTGACAAGCCGCTCGCCAAAACGTGAACGAAAAATTGTCAACTCGCGACAAAGTAACTGATAGCAAATAGATAGACTAGCCATTACGTTTAAATAACTCCACTTCGGATGTGTCAACAAATTCCAAGAAAACCTCTTCAAGATTTTGCTTGTTATACTGCTTAATGAGTTTTTGCGGAGTGTCTGTCAGACGAATTTCCCCATTGTGAATAAAACAGACGCGATCAGAAAGCAATTCTGCTTCATCCAGATAGTGTGTCGTCAACAAAACAGCAACACCACGCTCCTTTAATTTTTGGATTTCTTTCCAAAGATCCTGTCGAATGTGAGGATCAAGGCCTACAGTTGGCTCATCTAAGATGACCAAATCTGGCCCATGAACAAGCGCACGTGCAAGCAAAAAGCGCTGCCGGTACCCCCCTGAGAGCTGATTAGGAGAGGCCTCCAAATAATTGCCCAAACTAAACTGATCAGCTAATTCGCTACACCGTTTTTTTGCTTCTTCTTTAGAAAACCCATAACAACGAGCTGTAAAATGCAAACTCTGTCCTAATTTCAGCTGCTTATCCAAGTTGGGCGACTGTGGGCAGAAACCGATATGCCTTTTATAGGAGGAAATGTCGTGATAAATTGACTGCTTATTCCAATAGAGATCTCCCGATGTTGGAGGAATGATTCCTGCAATAATAGATGATAAGGTAGTCTTCCCAGCGCCATTCACGCCCAAAAGACCCAACACCTCGCCTTTTTTGACTTCAAGCGAAACGCCTTTAAGGGCGCGCTTTACTGGCCGCCCTTTTGTGATATATGATTTTGTTACATTCTGTATTGAGGCAAAGCTCATAAATCAATCCGATAAAAATATCTTTCCGTATTCCAAGGGTTTCCTGGAACGTTTGGTGGCAAAATACACTTCGGTTCAAGGCCCAGTTTCTCAGCTATTCGCACCATCCCCACATTTTTTGGACTGGTCGTGTAGAGAATTGATTGCAAAGGCGCACCATTCAAATCAAAACCTTCATCCTTCAGACGCGGTGCCAATGAGAAAAATAGCGCATTCATAATCTCTGTACCATATCCTTTTCCCCACTGCTCACAATCTAAAATAAGCGCAAACTCTGAAAGTCCAGCAACATCTTCTTCACCAGTATCGGGATCATCCCCAAAACCTAAAATAGCATAGCCAACAAACTCTCCAGACTTTGTAAAAACACTCATCGCTGAGAAGGGACTTCCCGATTCCCACCTTTTAATCCAATTGCGACAGCGCGCCGCTGTTTTTTCAGGATCAATCGGATCTGAATTAGCAAAGTGCACCAAATTCTCTCTTTTCAAGCGCAAAAGTTGCATATGAGGAATCACCTCTTCAGTTAAGGAAGAGATCAATAAGTTCTCTGTCTGAACTGAAATAGCAAAATCCTCTTGATCATCAATCGTAACAGTTGCATCGCTTGCAATTAAAAAACTAAAAGCAAAAAATAGTGTAAAAAAGCAGATTTTAATTTTCATACGTGTACCCAATAAATGTATTTTTGTTCATCCCAACGATTACTTCCTTCGTTGGGTTCAAGCGTTTTCCAAGGTTTTAAATCTAAAGCATCACAAGCGCGTACCATATACATATTGTGTGGACTTGTAGTAAATACGACAGACTCAAGCGGCGCCCCACTTAATTCAAACTGTTTTAGAGAAGGGATCAAGGTTTCCTTCGCAGCTTTCAAAATCTCTTTACAGTAACCTTTGTTCCAATGATAGTATTCGATCATCAGCGCAGCTTCAGAAAACCCAGGAGCATTTTCTTCTTCTGTTTCAGGGTGATCTCCATATCCCAAAACAAAGTAGCCTACAAATTCATCCTGCTTATTATAGATTGCCATTCCAGAAAAAGGGTTTCCATCTGCCCAGCGATCCATCCAGCCGCGACAGCGACGATTTGTCCACTGTGGATCGCGAGGCTTCCCATCAGCATAATGTGTTAAATTTTCCACTCTTTGGAAGAGCGCCTGCATAGGAAGAATATCCTCTTCCTGCATTGTTCTCACAATTAAGTTTGGCGTCTCCATTTTGATAGAGAGTCCATTTGTTTTTTCAATAGTAATTGTCGTTGCAGGGACTTGTCCAGCCGCTTGTATATTTAAGGGTTGTAAAGGTAACATAGTGGGCATGTTAAGAAAAAAGCTCTATTTTTGCAATACCTACTTTGAATGGGAACTTGAACAAAAAAAAGACGTTACAATCGAGGAAGGATTGCGTGCCCATCCTCTTTTTTTCCAACTGCACTACCTCCCCCTTTTATTTGCTGAAAAGCCCCTCCTCGCCCCAGAAATTCAAAATAAATCTACGTTCGCAGATTTTGAGCTTATCTCTTACGCCCCTGCGCGTTCGGTGCAAAAATGGGCCCAAGAGAGAAACATCCTCTACAACATTCCCCCACTCGACCTCGTTAAAACCCTCACATCGAAAATCTTCTCCTTTGAAAATGCGCCACAACTTCCTGGAAGCGCAATATTGTACAATGCAAAAGAAGCAGCCGCTTGGCTTGCAGAAGGACTATTTCCCAAAGTATTCAAAACGCCATTTGGCTTTGCTGCACGCGGCCACACCATTTTGCAACATGCCAACTTCGACTGCAGCAAACTCTCCTTTCCCCTCATCGGTGAACCTTGGGTAAAACGCCTTCTTGATTTCAGCATGCACTTTGAAATCGGTAAAGAAATTAGATGCGTTGGCAAAACACTGATGCAAAATGATAAGCGTGGTAGCTTTCTCTCTTGCGAAACAGGCGCAAAAACCCCCGAAGTCAACCACCTACCACTGCTCGAAAAAATCCAAGAAATGGGTTTTTTTGGACCAATCAGCATCGACAGCTTCCTTTACGATGGCGGCATTCATCCTGTTGTAGAAATCAATCCACGACATACTATGAGCTCGATTGCCTGCAAAATCGGAACACCTATAAAGTTTACTTACGGAAAAAGTGGAGATCTTTTGCCTTCTGGCTATCAGAAAAACCTGACAATCGTTAGATTGTAAGAGAATGGAGTTATTGAGAATCACAGGCGGCACCCCTTTAAACGGACGAGTCAAAGCGGCAGGCGCAAAAAACGCCATTACGAAAATGCTTGTTGCATCGCTCCTTTCCGACAAACCCGTTCGATTTAGCAACGTTCCCAACATTTCTGAAGTTGAAGTAACAGTTGATCTCTGTAAAGAAGTGGGCATGCAAGTGGAATGGGCGCGTGAAAAAGGCGTGATGCATGTTGTCACACCGAAACTCACAAGTACAGAAGTGCACCAGCGATTTTCTGGCGCAAATCGCATTCCCATTCTCATGCTCGGCGCGCTCCTTGGCCGTACAAAAGAACCGATCACCGTCCCTACAATCGGCGGCTGCAATATTGGCAAACGCCCCGTAGACTTTCATACAGACGCCCTAAAAAAAATGGGCGCACAGATCGAACTCATTTCAAGGGATGATGGCCACGCCTACGTTGCGCAAGCAAAATTTTTAACCGGCAGCATCATTAAACTTCCCTATCCATCCGTTGGCGCAACCGAAAACGCCATCCTTGCAGGATGCCGCGCACAAGGCACTACACTCATTAAAAATGCCGCCGTAGAACCCGAAGTAATCGACCTCATCCTCTTTTTGCAAAAACTCGGCGTCATCATCCACGTGGACATCAATCGCAGTATTTACATCCACGAAACAAAAGAGTTTTTTGAAGCCGAGCATCGCATCATTCCCGACCGCATTGAGGCCGCCTCTTTTGGCATGGCAGCCATTGCAACAAAGGGGCGCGTATTTGTAGAAGGCGCTCAGCAGGCTCATATGATCAGCTTTCTCAATAAAATCCGCACCATCGGCGGCGGCTTTTCCGTAAAAGAAGATGGCATCGAATTTTTCTACAAAGGCCCCCTACAGGGAAATCTTCACTTGGAAACCGACGTCCATCCCGGATTTTTAACCGATTGGCAGCAGCCCTTTGTAGTCCTTCTCACACAAAGTCGCGGCTGCTCCGTCATTCACGAAACGGTTTATGAAAACCGCTTTGGCTACGCCAAAACCATTAGAGAAATGGGCGCCGATGTCGAACTTTTCACTCAATGCCTTGGCGGAAAAACCTGCCGATTCGCCTCACAAAACTTTGGCCATAGCTTGATTATCAAAGGCCCCACCCCACTCTATGGAAAACGGATCGACATCCCAGACCTTCGCGCCGGTTTTGCCTACGTAATGGCTGCCCTAATTGCTCCAAATACCAGTGAAATTACGGGCCTGCGTTTTCTCGACCGCGGCTATGAGAATTTAGAAGGCAAATTGACCCAGTTAGGAGCAAATATCGAGCGCATACGTGCAACTAAAAAGCTCGAATCACTTCTAACATCCAACAAAACATAACTTTTTTTATATCCTTTTTAACTACCGAAAACAAAACCCCATTTCTGTTTTATACACACCTGTGAAACTACATTTTATTTAAATATATAAAACAACCAATTTTTTATTTTTCTACTTATTTAGCTTAGTTTTATGTTATTCTTATCGCATACCATTTAATTAATTAATGGAGATAAGGAGAAAACAATGAAAAAATTTGGAACACTTCTTCTAGCCTTCGCTGGTGCATTTAGCATCGCAAGCGCTAACGAAGAACAAGAGAACAAATACGCAAGCGACAGTTTCCTATACGGCGAACTCGGAACAAGCATCCCAACAGGTCAAGAAGGACTTCTTCCTGTATTCGGTCTTGGTTTCCGCGGACAGTCTGGCCACAACGGTTTTGACGTCAACGCAAAAGGAACAGTATTTGGTGATTTACAAACAGTAAAAGGAAGCCTTAGCTACCTTTACTACTTGAAACCAAATCTACAAGGTCAGTTCTACGCAGGACTTGGCGCTGGTCTAAAGCAGACTTTTGACAGAACTGCGATTGCCCAAGAAAATCAAGATAGACTAACCCTCTCTCCTGAACTTACTTTCGGTAAACAGTACATCACAAATGGTGGCGGAAGACGCTTTTTCCAAGCACAAATCACACCTTTTGAAGTAACAAAAGCCAATAGCGACTTTAAGAAAGAAGAAATCGCATTCCACGAAGGCTTAAACCATAACTGGACACCTTCAGTAACCGTATCTTACGGCTGGGGATTCTAGTTTTACTTTAAACAAAAAAAAAGCACGAAGGTTTTCTTCGTGCTTTTTCTTACTCGGAGAAAATTATGAAAAAATTCGCACTACTCATATTACTATTTGCAGGAAGCTTTAGCACACTAAAAGCAGAAGAGAGCCCTAGCGCATACGCTAGCGACACCTACGCTTATGCAACCCTAGGAGGAATTACTCCACTATTAATGTTCCCAATTGCAGGAATTGGTACGCGCATACAATCTGGCCACAATGGTTTTGATATTGGCGTTCAAGGAACATGCTTTGGAAACTTTTTCATTTTAAAAGCTAATGCCACCTATCTTTTCTATCCAAAACCCAATCTACAAAAACAATTTTACTACGGAATTGGAGCTGGAATAGAACGAATGGAGAAAGAAAAAACAAGCTTTTCCCCTGAATTTGTCGTTGGAAAACAGTTTACAAACGACACAGGTGGAAGACGCTTTTTTGAAGCCCAAATCACTCCTTACATTGTGGATAACCACGGTCATGGAACACTTATACCTGGTGTAATTATTCGCTACGGTATAGGCTTCTAAGAAATGATAAAAAAAACCATCTGTTTTTTTCTTGCGTCTTGTACACTATTTGGGCTTGAAGATAGCTTTGGGCCCAATCCCACACATTATACCTACCCCTATATTACGGCTGCCGCACGCGCACCTGATTTTGATTTAGGAGCCGGTCTTGGCATTCGCTCTAGATACCATCGTCACGGAATTGACCTTTCAACCACCTGGAACTATTCCACTAACTTTTATAATTACTACAACATAAACGCGCACTACCTCTGCTACCTACAACCAAGTAAAATCAACTCTTTTTACGCAGGACTTGGCGCAGGCCTAAACATTTACGATAGC
>JAJFMI010000196.1 GCA_021772235.1 Chlamydiota bacterium | reverse complement strand
CAACTTTGGTAATGGCCCAGAAGTTGTTTTTATACTCGACTACGGTTGCTATTGATGACATAAATATTCCTTATTATTTCGATTTTAAATTTTTATTGTTATGCTCTGTGATCATAATGAAGGGGGTGAGGATGATGCACATGAGAATCCCCACTCCTAATATTGGAATAAGTAATGGAAGTGAAACGATCACAATTCCTAGCACAACTGCTGCTGTAAGAATAGTTTTCAGCACGCCTTCTACTGCAGCGGGTCCCGCATCCTCAAGTAATCTTCCTTTCCCTTTTAAAGAATAAGAAGAATTGGACTTAAGTGATGAGATTTTTTTTGGGATAGGAGGATCTTCAACTACTCTGGTTTTTAATTGCAAACCCTCTTGTTTTCTGACTCCATTTAGAAACATATTAAACCTTTTAATTAATGTTAAATTAAATATTAACATATGAATAATTAATTTTAAAGGGTTTTTATGTCGCTATAAATGAATCAGTTACCGTAGAGAGGGGCGAGAGCTTCAGGGAAAAGAAGCTCAGCAGCAGCCTTCTGCTCTTGTTTAGAGCCATAAAAAAGGCTCTCGCCATCGATATTGCGGATTTCTAGGATTTCGACAGTATTGGAGTTATAGAGATCATCTGAATACCGGGCGTGGAGGGATTGCTGGCCGTTGTGGATCTGGAATTCGGTTGGATCGCGATTCCAATTATTCATAAAGGAGATCACATAACCGGGCTGGGTCGGATTGATTAACGAATCCCCCTGCACAAGATGGCGGTATTCGTGACCTTTTGTGAGGTAATCCAAAAGTGTTGGGATCATATTCATGTGCGAGGCGATAGGTAGCTCACCTTTAAAAAGCCCCATTTTCATATAAAGAGGAACACTCAGTTGTTCGCGGTTGAGTTCTGTGGAGTGAAAAAGATGGCCTCGCTCGAAAAATTCCTCGCCATGGTCGCCTGTAAAAAATACAACGGCGTCTTTGTAAAGCTTTTGCTCTTTTAGCTTTTGTGTAAAGCTACCAAACAATTGATCGACAAAGTAGATCGAGTTACGGTAACGGTTTTTGATCTCTTCAATTCCTGATCTTGTCATTGATGAAGTGATCATGCTAATTGATTCAGAGTAGGGAGTAAATGGCGTCTCCATTTCATTAGGAAAACTATAGTTAAAATGCGTAGAGTCTAAGAAGACAATAAAGAGATTTCCTGCGCGTAGCTCTGGATCTTCTAAATCTCTTTCTATGGCGCTCATCACTTCCCTGTCTGATTCGGCCGCTTCTTTTGGTGGATAATGCGGGTAGAACTCATAGTGATCCACAAGATGTTTTTCGTGTCCAAAAACGAGCTCGTCCATTCCATAGTAGTTCAGCTGAGCCGATGTGTAGAGGCGAATTTTATAGCCGAGCTTCTTCATCATCGCAAGGCCAAAACTCCCCGATTGCCAGCCCCGATTTTTCATCTCCACCCACTCGTATGGGTATTTACTATGAAAAATCGTAAACCAGGAAGGATGCGTCGCATTTGCATTGCTTAAACCTAGAGCTGCTGAAAGATTTTCCTCCCGAAATTGCGAAAGGTTGGGTGCAACAGATGAGGTAAGAAAATCCCCACGCAAACTCTCTACAACGAAAAAATAGATATTAGGATTGCGTTCGAGTTTTGGTTTCATATTTGCGAGCATGATTTGCCCGCGGCGCTCCTCTTGAGGCCTTTGAAGCGTATGAGCAAAAATAAAATTTTCGCGCTCAGGCTTAATGAGCGTGCGCTTCCAAGGAAGTACTTTTGCAAAACGCTGATAATCGACAGCATGGATCAGACCCCAGTGTGTGACATCCCAAAGGATCATCCCTCCCGCAAAAAGAATCATAGTGGAGAAAAGATGCTTATGGGAAAGCGCTAGCTGGTATTTTTTCGAAAGCTTGTCACTTAAGCGATAGAGAGCAAGTCCTATAACAGGCAGAAGCAGTAGTCCAATTAACAAAACAATCCAAAGAGAGATCGCCACACCCGTTTGATGCAGTAGCTCCACTAAATTAGAAAAGCGCTCACGCATAATGAACGTGTCAAGGGCGTACCAAAAACTCAAATTGCACATGCGCATAACAAAAAAATCGGCGACGTGGAGAAGTAACCATAAAAAAACAAGCGAGACGAATACCCAATAAAAGGCTTTAGGTAAAAAGTTTTTAATTAACCTGCCAATCGCAATTAATGCCAAAACCTCAAGTGCGCATTGAATGAATGCCACCATTAGAAAAGAAGTGCGCGCAGCGGGAGAGAGGTGATGAACCCAGAGCGCGTGAAAAGCTGTTAGAGTATAGAGAGCAATAAAAAAGAGGCCGTAGAAAAGATAATTGACACGATTCATATCCTCCTTAAACCTAAACTGGAAAAAAAATTCTACACAATTAATCGCTTTTTTTTCATGATCATGAATAGGTACCTATGAAAACATTTTTTAAATTCTTCATTATTATTGTTATCCTACTTTTTGCAGCTGGATTCTTCGCATGGAATATGGTTCCCTCTTGGGTTACCACAAAACTTTCCAAAGAAGCGGGCGTTACCGTAACGATCGGTGATATTGGCGCAACCTTTGATCGAATCAATGTACGTCGTTTTTATATGGGCAACCCGCCAGGACGCGTACTTTCCAAAGCATTGACAATTCAAAAAGCGGAGATCGACGCCCCTCTTTCACGGTATCTCGATGACAATATCGTTATTGATAAAGTCGATGCAAAAAACATCTACGTTGGCGTAGAGTTTGATAAAAAGGGAAGCGCAAACGGCAATTGGACAACGATCATGAGCAACATCAAACAGAACGCCTCAGATGATAGCGGAGAAAAAAAGAGCGTTCTTATTCGCAAACTCGTATTGCATAATATCAATATAGACCTTGCCTACACAAATGAGAGAGGTAAAGTCAAACGCCTCAAACCAATAGATAAAATTGAACTCAATAACGTCTCCAGCGAAGGCGGCATCCCTAGTTCCGTGATTATGGACATCGTAATTCAGCAAATGCTTGATGAAATCTTTAGCATCGAAAATTTGCAAAATATGATCCAAGGCATAATCAAAGGAATTGATAGTGATGGAAAACTCGCCCCACTACAGGGGTTATTTGGTGAGGCCATTAATGAGTAAAAGAAAACTTCATATTCATCAAGTTGATACGTTTACAGATAAAGCATTCCAAGGCTGCCCTGCCAGTGTGATTTTTGGCGCAGAAGGCATGAATGATGAAGAGCTTGAAACCGTCGCAAATGAAATGGCGCCAACAAATGTCGCCTACGTCTACCCCAGCAAAAAAGGCGATTTCACTCTGCGTTTTTTTACAAACAACGGAGAAGAGATCAAATTTTGCGTAAGCTCTGCTCTCGCCGCCCTTACCTGCGTTTCAGGCCAAGGTCTCTTTGGCGTCAAAAAAGGGAAAAGCTACCCCTTTAAAATCGAAGCAGGAGGAAACCTCTACCCCTTTCATGTTGAGATGAAAGCGGAAAATACCGCTTCCATAACCTACGATATGAAAGAGATCACATTAGAAACATGCAACGAACGTCTCGACCAAATCGCCCTACGCCTTGGTCTTCCCACACACTTACTCGATCCTAATCACGCCCCCCTCATTGAAAAAAGTGCCCGCCACCTCTACCTTCCCACACCAAAATTGGAAAACCTTGCAGAAATCAACTTAGATGCGCAATTCGCCCTCCCCTATCTACGCGAAAAAAACCTTGCGACCATTTCCTTTATTTCACCTGAAACGATGGAATCCAAACACCACGCACATGCGCGCTCTTGGACACCCTGGCTATCGCAAAAAGAACAGAGTTTTTTAGGTGCGATACCTGGTGGAGTCGCCCATTTTCTTAACAGATGCGGCTGGATCAAAAAAGAACCTAAAACACTCGTGCTTGAACAAGGCGATTTTCTTGGCCGCCCCGGCCGTGCGAACATCCACATTCAAAAAAACTCTGCACAAGTACAAACCTCAGCCTATCACCTATGCGAAACCTTACTTGAATATTAATCAAAAGTAGCCTAAAATAGGAGCATGAAACGTTGGAAATTTTACTCTTTTAGCTTAGCGATACTTCTTTTAACTGCTCCAATTAGCTTCGTCTATCTTACACAAGATAGGGAGCTATTCCGCTTTAGACCCCTCCCTGAAGACCATAAATTTTCCTTTGATTTTTCCTATGAAGAAATCACCCTCAATACAGATGACGGAGCAAAACTTCACGCGATCTATGTACCTGCAGAAAACTCCAAAGGCACCATCGTCTATTACAAAGGACGCGGCGGAAATCTAGAGTTCCCATGGGGAGAAACCACCCAAGATTTCACATCCCGTGGTTATGATGTGCTCATGATGGATTACCGCGGATCTGGGAAAAGCCGTGGAAAAATTTCCTACGAAGCGCTTCTTTCTGATGCCGAACATGTCTACTCCTATGCAAAAAAACGCTTTGGCGAAGAGCACCTTGCAATCTACGGCAGTTCGCTTGGAACAGGCGTTGCGACTTATATCGCCGCGAAAAACAATCCAAAAATGCTCCTGCTTGAATCCCCCTATTACAGCCTCTACGATTCCGCCTGCAGAGCAAAAGAGTGGATCCCACCCATGCTCATCAAAGCGATCCTAAAATACCCCATGCCGACAGATCAGTGGATCCAAAAAGTCACCTGCCCCGTGCATATCTTTCATGGAAAAGAAGACGAAGTGATCGCCTACGATTGCTCCCTTCGCCTTCTAGACCTACTAAAAGGACGCACAGAAACATCCCTCACAACAATCGAGGGCTATTCCCACTGCAAAATTTACCTAGCAGAGAGCTATAAAAATCAACTATCGAAAATATTACGATGAATAGGATAAATTGCCAGTTACCCACTTTAGCGACAGCTCTTAACCTTGGATTACTTACTGGAGCTGCTGCTCTCAGTTTTGAAAGCATTCAAAAAGCCAGTTTTGTCGGAATAGGCACTTCTCTTGCTGGCGCTGCCATTTCTGTATTGGGTTATGTAAAACAGAACAAGACATTTCCGCTTGTTGGGTTTGCCATCATCACGGCAAAACTCGTGTGGGATGGAAGCCTGAATACTTCTTGGAAAAAAACGCCAAATTTTAATCTACAAGTGCGCTTTATTGATATAGACGATGTTGAAATCAATCCTTGTACCGATAAGTCTATTGATTTTCGAGACACTCACTACAATAAATTTGAGCTAGAACACTTAATTAGCAATGAAATTCCTAATAATGTTTGTAGTTATCTAAATGAAAAAAGGTTCGATAAAAAGAAAAGATTATTTTTCTTTTGGCCATTTTCCGGAATAGATGATTTGCAGCTAGAAATAGCAGCAAAAAAAGCGTACAACACACTCAAGCAAACTACCAAGAAAGAAGTGATCTTTGTAAGAGATCCTCAAAATTAATTTACTTTTTATTTTAATTTTA
>JAJFMI010000195.1 GCA_021772235.1 Chlamydiota bacterium | reverse complement strand
AGTATTTCATACGGACCCTCGGCCAATAATTCGGTTTGGCGCAGCGAGAAGGAGACGAAAAAATCAACTAGTTGATGCCGTGCACCTCATGCTGCTGCCGGCAAAATGTCTCTTTAATCTTAAAAAGACTCACAATCAGAGCGAGAAAGAAAACAATTGGAACAATCATCAATCCCTTGAAGAAACTCGCCTCAGGGTAAGTCGTAACGCCATTTATGATGACGGCATTTGACTGGATGATTGAACTAGAAAAAGGCGGGACAAACGAAACAAATGCGATAATCATGCAATTGTTCATTCCGATGCAGGCAGCATGAAGTGAGCGAGGAACAATTTCTGTTGCGCTTGCAAAAGAGAGTGCTTGACCGGCAGCCCCTAACCCGAGTCCAAAAATCATAAGACAGAGAAGCCACTCCCACTTTATTGGAAAAAAGAGAACTGAAGAGGAGAGAAGTCCAACAGCTGCCGCAATGACAAGTACCATTTTACGTTTTTTTATTCGTCCGGAGAGCCACCCCCAAAATGGTGAGCCAAATGCCATCCCTACCCAAACAAGAGAGATAATTGTGGCAGCAACCTCTCTGCTATAGCCTTTTGAGACTAAAAAAGTAGTCCCCCAGAATGCGCCGAGAAGCGGTGCGGAACAATAAACAAGTCCTGCATAGAAGACGACGCACCAGACTTTCTTTCTTTTCATCAAATTAAGAAAATCTTTTTTTATTGATGGAGAATAGGTCAAAGGAATAAGCGTACCTGATGTACGTGGAGGCTTATTGCGCACAACAGTGTAGATCAAAATGGTAATAACAATTCCAACAAACCCTAATCCGCGCAAAATGAGTTGCCAATCTCCATCAAATGTGTTCAATAAAAAAGCCATCGGCCCCCCGGCCAAAATGCCCCCAACAGTACCGAGCATCTGGCTAAGTCCAGAGAGAAACCCGAAATGTTTTTGTGGAAACCAATTTAACAGGAGCACAAGCATAGAGACAAAGGCAAATGAAGCCCCAAAACCCATCATCATGCGACTAAGAATCGCTGGAAAAAAGCTACTTGTAAAACTAAACCAAAAAGTACCGAGCGTACAAATTGAGCATGCAAAGGTAAGAACCATACGTGCACCAAATCGCTTCACAATTAACCCAACAGGAATTTGCATGATGCCGTAAATGATATAGTAACCGATCCCGATTAATGAAAATTGCTCTGCATTAATGGAAAAAGTTGTCATGATGTCTGTAGCAATCGTCCCTGTAAAAACTCCGAGAAAAAACTCAAAGAGATAGAATAGGATACCAATCACCCAGACTACAACGCTGTAAAAAGTCACTTTCTTCATGCTATCGGTCCGATAGACCCGCTCTGTAAAAAAATATTCTCTCCCGCCTCAAAATCTGTTTTTCCTACATGCACAATCGGCTCTCCCTCATTAATGAGAGGATGAAAACTAGAGGCGATGATCACTCCTTCATGCTCTGAAACCACTTCTCGTTTTTTTCCAGCACCAAATGGATCGACAATGGAGGCGATCACTTCATTTTCACGAATAAGCGAACCCAATTTTTTTCTCAGAAAGAAAATACCTGAACAGGGTGAGCGGATCAATTGCGTTGAGCGGATGACAACAGGAGACTTCTCCTTCTCCTTATTCTCTTTGCGAGAAACACCGATCATTCCTAAATCACGCATGACACGCACTACACCTTTGACCCCAACAGAGATTGAAAGTTCATCCATACGAGATGACTCTCCCGATTCATATACAAGAACAGGGATAGGATCTTCATGATGCATTTTCCAAAGCATCCCTCTATCAGACTTTGTATGCATAATGATGGGAGCTGAAAATGATCTTGCAAGAGAGTAGGCTTCTTCGTTTTCTATATTTGTATGGACTTGAGGTACGCGGTAATTTCCTAAACTTCCCGTCTGCAAATCGATACAATGCGTTGCTAAAGAGAGAACTTTTTCGGAAAATCGGTAGGCAAGTCGTGAAGAAAAAGTTCCGGACTCTGACCCGGGAAAAATATCTTTAAAATCATGCTCACCAGGAAGGTTGCGGGAGCGGGCTATCAATCCAAAAATATTGATGACAGGAACAACAATCAACGTTCCCCGAATTTTGTTCACGAGCTGCATCTCTAACAATTTTTGAATAATCGCAACGCCATTCATCTCATCTCCATGAGCGGCAGCACAAATGAGGAGGACCGGACCGCGCTTTTTTCCATGAATGACGTGAATAGGAATAAAAGAGGGAGAGCAGGAGTAGAATTCAGGAGTAGGTAAACCAAGAGAGACTCTCTCTCCAGGTTGAACAATCGTATCGCAAATCTTTAACGGAGGGTTTTTTTCTGACATCGTGATATCATTCTATCAAAAATGGTAAAAAACTTCAAAAATGGTGAAAAAATTTATTGATTGGGAGAAACAGTGGGAAGCCTTTGCCCCTGGATTTAAAGAGGGAGTTTTACAGGTCCCTGTTGGAAATACGACAATTTCTCTATGTGCTGGTGGTGGATTTGGCGATCTCTCCCATCCCACAACAAAACTCATGTTACAAATGATGCCCGAGCATGTCCCAGGTAAAACCATTGTCGATATCGGCTGCGGAAGCGGAATCTTGAGCATCGCCGCCATGAAGCTTGGCGCAAAAAAAGTCTATGCACTCGATATCTCAAATGACGCCTTGGAGCATACACAAAAAAATGCCAACCTCAATCACGTTTCCGTAGAAACAAGTAAACAATTGCACGCAATTCCAGAAGATAACATCCTCATCCTGATGAACATGATCTCCTCAGAGCAGGAAATCGCCTGGGAAATGAATAGCAGCCTGCACAAGAAAAAGGCCCTTCTCATTACTTCAGGCGTTCTTAAAGAACAACACCATGAGTATCTTGCGCTTTTGCAACAATGGAAATTACACGTATTAGACATCATCTATTTAGATAACTGGATATTATACAAACTAAAAACTTAATTATTATTTTTTTTATATCTTAATTATAATAAAATAGTCCTCATGGATAATATATCATTAGACTCAGACTTTTGGTCATACCTCGAACCACTTGACCCTCAAATACTTCCCGTTTTAGAGTTCCCTGACTTTGAATCAACAATTTTTTCTTTTGAAACCGAACCGCAACATGAACACCTTGATAGCGATATTCAGGCGATCGATGACTTATTTGACTTTGTTTTAGGACCTAGGACAGCAAGCGAAGCGGGACTACCTGAACCCACTTCTACTACTTCCTACTCAAATCCATATTTTATAAACAAACAAAAACCCAACCAGCCTTACTCAAAACCAAGTGCAAAAAAAATTAAAAGAATTTTTCCTGATGCGTACAACTCACTAAAAACAAAAGACATCGATAAACTAAAAACGGAAATTCCACAACTCGTTTCTAAGGAATCTTTTTTAGAAATCGCCCTCCACTTTTCGATAAGAAAAAATTGGGCAGAAGGCGTACAGCTGCTCTTAGATAATCACGCAAATCCCAATTGGATCGATCCTAATTCAGGTTCTTCTGCAATAAACTGCTCAAGATACGCATCACACTCAAAAATATTTTTTTCTTTACTACACGCTGGAGCAAATTTATCCGCAATTAACAAGAAAAACATGACAGTTCTTCATTTTGCAGCATCTTTTGGCCCACTGAATGTGGTAGAAAGAATCTGCGAAATTGCCCCTCAAATAATAGGTATAGAAAATAACAATAAAAAAATTCCTCTTGAATTATCACAAAAAAAAGATATAAACACTAAGAGTAATAGAAAACCCGTAGTAAATTATTTATCAGGAAGG
>JAJFMI010000194.1 GCA_021772235.1 Chlamydiota bacterium | reverse complement strand
AGATGGATTTTAATAGAAGCGTTTGCCGTCGCGTTGTGAGAGGGTTTTTACGGCTTCAAGTAGTTCGGGAAGGTTTTCTCCGGTGTAGGCGGAGATGTAATGGACGTTTTCGTTTGGAAAGGGGTTTGTCGGGGCTGTTTCAAGTAGATCGATTTTGTTTAGGGCGATGATATAGGGTTTATCAAGGAGGGCTTTTGAATAGGAGCCGAGCTCTTGGCGAAGTGTTTCTAGGTCTTTTTTAGGATCATTCTCAAATGAGAGGTCGAGGATGAAGACGAGGGTGTTTGTTCGCTCAACGTGTCGAAGGAATTCATGGCCAAGGCCTTTTCCTTCGTGTGCTCCATTAATCAATCCGGGGATGTCAGCAAAATAGACGCGGGAGTAGTCGTCAAATTCAATCATGGAGAGGTTAGGAGAAAGTGTTGTGAAGGGATAGGCGCCGGTTTTAACGTCGATATTGGCGAGTGATGAGAGGAGTGTGGATTTTCCTGCGCTGGGAAGTCCAACAAATCCAACGTCTGCGATGAGTTTGAGTTCTAGCTCAACGTCTTTATATTGCCCAACTTTTCCAGGGGTTGATTTTGAGGGGGCTCGGTTTCTTGAGTTTTTGAAGAAGTTATTACCAATGCCGCCTTTACCGCCTTCGCAGAGAAGGAGTTCTTCGCCTGCTTCGGTAAAATCGTAGAGGAGTGTGCCTGTTTCAATGTCGCGGAGGAGTGTGCCCGGAGGGATTTTTATTATGAGGTCTTCACCTTGTTTCCCTTGGCGCAGGTTGCTGCCTCCTTGTTCGCCGTTTTGGGCTGCAATTTGTCGGCGATTGCGAAAGTGGTCGAGTGATCGAACGGCGGGGTCTGTTCTGATAATAACGGATCCGCCGCGGCCACCATTGCCGCCACTCGGTCCGCCTTTAGGAACGTACTTTTCACGCCGCCATGCTACCGCTCCATTTCCGCCCTTTCCTGCTTTAAGTTTGAGCTTTATTCGATCGGTAAACATGGTTTTAGGCCTGGTAGTTTAAGCTGCTGGTACGATGGCTACGTAGGTCTTATTCGTTTTACGGAATGAGACTCTGCCATCGGTCAGTGCAAAGAGTGTATCGTCTTTTCCGCGCCCAACGTTTTTAGCTGGATGCCATTTTGTTCCGCGCTGGCGCACAATTATGCTGCCCGCTTTAACAAATTGACCATCGTTAGCTTTAATCCCAAGATACTGGGGATTTGAGTCGCGTCCGTTTCGTGTGGACCCTTGTCCTTTCTTATGTGCCATAGCTTATTTCACCACTATATCTGTAATTTTAACTTTAGCGTATTTTTGGCGATGGCCAACTTTACGGCGGTAGTTTTTACGTCTTTTGTATTTGAATGCGATCACTTTCGGCCCAAGAGTATTCTCTAAAAGCTCTCCTTTAACCTGACATCCAGTTACTGTGGGCTTACCCACTTCAATTTTGCTGCCGTCGTTCAAAAAAAGAACTTGATCAAATGCAACGAGGTTGTTTTCTGCAGATAGTAGCTCTACTTCAATCACATCGCCCTTTGCGACGCGGTATTGCTTACCACCAGTTTTTATAATTGCGTACATGGTTTTTACTCCCATTAATAGGAATAGTATAGTGGATATTGGGTTGGGAGTCAAGGGTAGTAAATACTTTATTTGGAGTGGGGTAGTGTGGGTTAATCTCGGTGTCCCTACGTCCAAAATTCAATTTTGCTTCATTAGCCCTTTATGCGCTTTCCCGATCCAATGGTTTTTATAAATAAAAGATTTAATATGTATGTGGCTGTGGTAGTGAGGGCGATTGTGGCGCCGGGGGGGAGGTTGAATGTGAATGAAAGAAAAAGGCCGAGAAGGCTTAAGCCAAATCCAATGAGTATGGCAAGGCCCATCATTTTTTTCAGATTACTAGTATAGCGTCCTGCAATTGCAGGGGGGAGGGTTAGGGCTGCGATGACTAAGATCGCGCCGATCACTTGTATAAGAAGGACGGTTGTCAGGGCAACTAGGGAAAGTAGTAGAAAATAGAGGGGGACAACGGGGATTTTTTGTAGGTAGGCTTGGCGTTCGTCAAAGCAGATGGCAAGAAATTTTTTATGATAGATGAGGGTGAAGGTAATGATTATGGCGGCAAGAATTCCAAGGCGAAGGAGGTCGATGGGGGTGGTCCAGAGGATGTTGCCGAAGAGAAAATGGAGAAGTTCGGGGGTGTATCCTGGTGTGAGGGAAATAAAAATTACTCCAAGTGACATGCCAGAGGCCCAGATGGCTCCAATTACGGTGTCTTCACGCTCGGAAAATTTAAGGTGGATCCAACCGATTAATATGGCGGAGAGGATGGCAAAAAGGAGCGCGCCATATGTGGGGCTAAGCCAGGGAAGGTCATAGGTTTTATTGAGAAATAGAAATAGCCCCATGCCCCCTAAGACGGAGTGGGCGATGCTGCCGCTAATAAATACGATGCGTTTAACGACTACGTATGAGCCGATGATTCCGGCGCTTAAGGAGGTGAAAAAGGTGGCTGCTAATGCCATAAAAAAAAAGGAGCTGATGATCATGTTGTCTCCTTTGGTAGGGGGTATAGGCCGTGAGTTACATGTTCGCACACGTCGTTTAGTGGAATAAAATTGCAGGTGCGATGCACGCAAAGTATGCGGTCGATGCTTTTTACTATTGTGGGCAATTCATGTGTGACCATGAGTATGGTTGTTTTGCCTGTTAGGCTTTCAA
>JAJFMI010000193.1 GCA_021772235.1 Chlamydiota bacterium | reverse complement strand
ATTTGTATAACCAAAGATAAAGCAAAAGATCTTATCGAAAGAATCGGAATTAGCGGAATAAACTCTATCAGACTCTCTAGTTGCCTCTCTTTATACAGATTTTCAACCATTTTTTTAAAAAACTGCTCTTTTGCATCACTTGAAGGAATCGACTTTCCATACAAAATAGCTATGGGGTAATTCCCTTTTTTTACATATTTCATTGCCCTATCTGAAAGTAAAATAGAGCGCTGCTGAAAGCGAACTGCGTTGTCACTAAACAGTTCGTTGTTATACAGAACAAAATCCACAATGAGACTGAATGTCTTCTTGAGTCCGCTAGGACAATTTTTCATCACCAATTCTCTGCGACTTTCGGTTTCATCGCAGAATTTTCTCGCCGCTTGTTCTAGAATACGGAAGCTTCTACCTGAAAAAAGTGGAGTCGTCTCTCGAAAAAAAGTAAACTCGTTTAGATTGTTACGGATAAATCTTCCAAAAGGAGATCGAAATCTTGGTAACTGACACTCATTTCTAACCTGGCTAAAGAATTTTTTAACATTTCTGATTTTTTCACATTTTGCAGAAAAGTGAGCTAGCTCTCTCCATCTATGTGAAACAAGACTAATATTATCCAACTGATAACAGTTCAAATAGGAAAAAATTTCGATCAAATGAGAATCTTCAAGACTCTCAATCTGAAAATTTCCTCTATCCACGTAAACTCTGTTTATACTATTCATTTCAGAATTGATCATTTTGAATCCTTCATTACTACTTTAGCAGGGAGTGTCAAGTAAATCACCAAAATTGACTGTACGTATTCCATCTAAGTGACTGCTGCAACCATTTATGTGGATAAGCACGGGAATGCATGAAAAGCCTTTTGGCTTTTTAAGACGAGAGACCTTTTCATCTATCTCATTTATTACGGAAGGACCAATAGGATTCTTGGAAAATTTCATTTCACAAAAATATAACGTGTTATAGCGCGTTTGAATGAGATAATCAACTTGACAACCTTTTTGCTTCACAGTTTTGCGCTGAAAAAAGGGATTGTCATATTTTACATCCGAATAATCAATTTTCAACTCTTTAAGAATGAGATTCCGATTGTGCAAGACAAGGTTTTCAAATTGAAATCCCATCATAGAGTCCCAACCAGCAAGTGAAGAGAGTGAGGTTTCCATAAATCGATTTTTTTCGATCTGATTGCGATTAGGTTCAATATATTTCAGATAAAACCGCAGATAGTGATCACAGAGACGATATTGGAAAAGTGTGCTTTCTCTTCCCGTTTTTATCGACCATGTATAATCCTTTTCAACATAACCAGAAAGAACAAGATCATCCAAAAATTCACTCAAAGGTCCACCGCTAGGATAATTGAGTTTTTCTGAAATTGTGCGGTATTCACAAGGACCATCAGCAATAATCCGTACAATTTTCTGATAGATCTCGCTCCGCTTGCCAAAAAGATCGTGGAAAATTCGACGAAATTCATCAAATAAGATCCCATCTTTTTTGAAACAGAGTTCTCGAATATTTTCATTTGCAGAAAGCTCTGGATCAATTAATTCAAGGTACCAAGGTACTCCGCCTGTTATCCCCAACAACATGAGCTTCTCAAGAGTAGAGCCTCTAAATTGAATAGAATTTAATAGTAGATTGCTCTCATGCAGAGACAACTCTTCCAAATGAATCTTCTGGCAAATCCTCCCAAAAAAACTTGTGCTGCTAATAATGTTTTTTTCTATCCATGAAGAAACGGATCCACAAAGAATAAAAATCAGTTTAGGATTTTTCGAAAACTCCTTATCCCAAAGAATTTTTAACTTTCCCATAAATGTAGGATCTAAATTCCCCATCCAGGAAATTTCATCGAAGACGATCACAATCTTTTTTTTCCGAGTGTATTTTGCAAGAATGGAAAATAAATCTCCCCAATCATCTGCTTTTAATCCCGGAAGATCCAAACTCTCCTCTAACTGTCTTGCAAATTCCTCCCTTTGGTTTTGTGCAGTTGTTTTTTCTGTAGGAGCAAGACCTGTAAAATGAAAAGATCTATGTTTATTGCAAAACTCATCAATTATACGACTTTTTCCAATCCGGCGACGGCCGCGTATTACTACTAGGCTAGCTCTCTTTCTTTGAAATAATTTATTTAATTTAGCAAGATGGTGCTCTCTTCCTACAAAAGGTACTTTATTCATATATTACGCAAGATGTCCTTTTTGCTCTTTTGCGTAAGTTTAAAGCACTCATAAAATTTACGCAAGATGTCTTTTTGGACATCTTGCGTAAGACAGAACACCTAACGTATTGATTGTGAACAATTAAGATCTGGGGTGAAATTGGGAAAAAGCGCTCTCAAGGTGTGAGCGGCTGATATGCGTATAGCGATCTGTTGTGGAAATATCGGCATGGCCGAGAAGTTCTTGGATAATGCGGAGGTCGGCACCATGATCAAGTAAATGTGTTGCAAAACTATGTCGCAGAGTATGCGGAGAGACGGGTTTGTTGATATTGGCCGCTTTAGCATAAAAACGTACGCGAGTATAGATCGTTTGGCGATCGATACGTTTTCCCCCGCGCGAAATAAACAGAGCTTTATTTTCGCCTTTGCGGAAGTTGTTTAGATAGTGATCGAGGGCATGCAGGGCCATTTCGCCAACAGGAACAATTCTCTCCTTAGATCCTTTTCCTGTTACGCGCACTTTTTCTTCATCCACATCGTGCAGGTTGAGGGAACAGACTTCCGAAACGCGAAGCCCAGATCCGTAGAGAAATTCTAAAATGGCGCGGTCGCGTGCGCCGATTTGCGTATGAGTGTCACATGCGTTTAAGAGAGATTCTACCTCCTCTTCAGAAAGCACTTCGGGAATCAATTCCCAAAGTTTAGGACTTTCGATGAGCGAAGTTTTGTCTTCTTTTATGATGTTTTCTTTACGCAAGAATCTATGGAAAAGTTTGATTGAGACCAGCATGCGCGCCACGGTAGAGCTGGCATATTTTTGTTTTCGCAGAAATGAAAGAAAAGGAATAACATCCTGGTTACTATCAAGGTAGAGTTCCAGGTCGCGTTTGTATGCCTCAATGGTATTGCGAGCAAGACCTTTTTCTGAGGCTACGTAGCCAAGAAAATCTGGTAAATGCTCTTTCATGAAAGCAAATCGGAAAGATCAACAAGAATGTCTCGCAAAACTTCAAGTGGCTTCTGATCTGCATCAAAGCGCACTACAATGTTTTTTGGATAATGTTCCAATACTTCCTTCGTCTCTTTTTCATAGACTTCCATACGCGTTTTCAACACATCGCGATCTTTATCATCCGCTCGTCTTTCGATCATGCCGCGACGCAAAAGACGCTGGATGAACACTTCCGGGTCTTTCGACTCCAAAAGAATGATTTTCTCCACTTTTAGAAAAGTATCGAGATGCTCTGCTTGCGATTTTGTTCGCGGAATTCCATCTAACAGAAGCAGCTGCTCTTTAGGAAAGTAGCGATTTGTGCTGATCAGTCCATGAACAAAGTGGTGCCAGATTTTTACCGTGATCTCATCGGGAAGAAGGTGCCCTCGCGAAGCATATTTATGGAAAATTTTGCCAGCAGAAGATTCGGGCGAAAGACCGCGAAAAATATCTCCTGAGGAGAGGTGAAAATGGTTGCCTGCCGAGCTTAAAAACTTGCCCTGCGTGCCCTTACCTGAACCAGGGGGGCCAAAAATCAACACTGAGCGAAAAGGCTCATCATGGGAAGGAATGATCTCATCAGCATCTATCATACTCCACATCATAGCAAATGAGCGGATTTATCTGGCAAAACCCCCTAAAATCCAGGGATTTATAAATATAATTTAAAGTAATTGTTAATATGTTATAATTATATGTATGGCAAATATGGAAATAAAAGGAACAGGAATAGAAATTCGGTTTTTTGACTCTGGGGGCAATGAAGTTGCCATACCAAGCGAAAAGATCGCTACGCTAGCCACTTCCATTTTTGATGGCATCGAAAGCAATTTTCTTAATCAACTTAGCTTAGATGGCAGACTCTACAAAAGCCAGAACACGAAAGTTGATCAAAAAGTACTAAGAAACTTTAATTCTGAGATTTTTAGTAGAGCCCCTTCAACAGCTACTCCAATACAAGAATCAACCCCCAAATCTGTAAATCCGATTTCAGAAGAGAGTGAATCTACAGATTCTGAAATGCCAGTATTCACCAAACGCTTCCCTTGGGTACCAGGAGTCTTTCAATCGGTTGTAGATTTCATGCAACGTAAAGATTGGTTAAAACCAGATAGCTATGTACCAGGAAAACTTCATACAGAAGAGCTATCCGAATCTCCAGTTTCCTTGAAGACAGATAAATTGAGCAGAACGACTTCAATGAACTTTGATGTAGAACCGGATGAGCATACAGAGAAATGGATAAAAGAAATGGAAGAACTCTCTAATAGTTTCATAAAACAATCTCAAAAAAGAGGTAAAGCCACTACGCGCGAATCGATTACAGCTGAAGAAATTGAGAGACTAACAAAAGAACTTGAAGAGGAAATCGATTTACCCCCTGTAGAAACAGCGTCTCTGGCAAAAAAAGCGCATTCAGAAGGTGAATATACAAACCAAGATCTTCTTGCAGATATTACGGATGTTTTTCAATAATTTTGCGAACTACCACAGCTGCAAGAGCTTTTCACATTGGGATTTGAAATCTTAAAGCCCGATCCCATTAATCCCTCCTGATAATCAATTTCACAGCCGAGAAGCCTCTCGACCATCGTCTCATCAACATGAATATCTACACCGTGAGAAGTGAAAATGCGATCTGTCTCCTCAGCTTTTTCTGAAAAATCCAGAACATATTCATAACCGCTGCAACCGCCAGGTTTATCACCAAAACGCAGTGCCCAACTCTCTTTATTCTCTTCCGCTAAAACTTTGCGAAATTTATCAGCCGCCGCTTCTGTTATTGTAATGGTGGA
>JAJFMI010000192.1 GCA_021772235.1 Chlamydiota bacterium | reverse complement strand
AAAAGGGCATGAGATTTAAAAAACATATATGAGATTACAGCAAAGAAAACCACTAACACCAATTCATTCTAATATTCCTCCTCAGGAGAGTCGTGTAAATTATCTCCAAAAGTTGATGATGGCTATACGTGCCCAAAATGTGGAAGATGCTGAAAAGGCCTATCGAAAGTCACCAGCACTAGTTTTAGGAAGAGCGTATATAAAAAATATTTCTACGAAAATCTTGCGTCAACAAACTCCTGCCATGTACCTATGGCTTGAGCCTAAAGTCAAAGCTAAATGGACTCTACTAAATTGTGCTATTGATGTGCGAAACAAGGCTGTTGTGGTTCGCCTTTTACAAAGGTACCCTAATCTTCTGAATTCGGTACATAGTGAAATAAAGAAAGGTAACATAGAGCTAGTAAAAGCTTTTTGCGAAATGGAGATTTTTCCTTTAGATGTAGAGGGAAATACCTTTATCCATGTTGCAGCAAGCTCCGGTCAGTCAAAAATTGTTCAGCTTCTTATTAATGAGTCGCCGCAACTCAATGTAGCTAATCATATTGGTTGGTATCCTATCGATTTAGCTGTATTGGCAAATTCAAAAGAGTCGGTAGAACTTTTAGTTCCAAAATATTTATCAATTGAAAGAAGTCTTATTGAAAATGGAGAATCTACTCCTTTGATTCTTGCCATTGAACGTCACCTCCCAATGATGGTAGAAACTCTTGCTCTTGCAGGTGTAGATGTATGCTCGGTTATTGAAAGTGTTCGCACGCCATTTTTGCTAGCTCTTACGAATCGAAATCTCAAAATGATGGACTCTATTTTGCAAGCGGGCGGTGTGAAAGCGTTAGGAGTAGATGTCGTAGGTAGCAATCCAACGCATTATGCGGTCACGGATAATTTTATGGAGGGATTAGAGTTTTTACAAAGCTACGATCTCATCGATCTCTCTCCAAATGAAGATGGGTATACTCCAATTGATTTAGCGCTTTGGAATGATGATTTGCCGGAAGAAATTTTTATGTTTCTCTGGAAAGAAGATCTTCCTCTTACCCAATTTGATGAAGATGGAACAACATACATGCATCAAATGATCGAGAGGGGATTTAAACGCCCATTTGAAGAAGTAATGAATCGAGAAAAAAACTCTCCAAAGTCCTATCTAACCTACCTGCAAAATCGCGAAATAGGCGTCCGAAGAAATGCGAGAGTAGAAGATCGCCTATGGGTGCGTGATGAGAATGGTGAAACGCTATTTCATACAGCGGCTAAAAAGGGTGATTTGAAAATCCTAAAAGCTCTCTATGAGTATGACAAAGAATTTTACGATGCAGTTGATAACCATGAGCGTACCGGGATCGAATTAATGTCATTAAGTCTCAAAATGGAGTTTACTAATTGGATGTTATTTAGATGAGAACAACAAAAATACACAAAGAACGTACCGTAGCTTTTCAAGAACATCAATTTGAACAAGGTGTCTGTGATGTTTTAGGTAGAAAAAATGGATTGCTAACCCTTTTTCATTTAGCCATAAATAATCCAGATCTAACGCAGGCGAAAATCTTGTGTAACAAAATACAATTAAGCCCCTTTATTCCTGAAAAAGAAAAAGGAGTTTGTATACGTATTCTTAACTGTAAGATTCTAGGTAATTCTGCAGAATCACAACAGCACTAAGCGCATCAACTTGCTGAGCGCGCTTTTTGCGATTGACGCCCGCACGCCCCATCTCTTTTTCCACTAAAGTCGAAGTGAGGCGTTCATCAACAAGATGGACCTTCTTTCCTGAAATTTCTTCAAGCAACTTGGCAAATTCCCTTGCTTCTTTAGACATTTCGCTTTCACGCCCTGACATATGCAGCGGCAGACCCACGACAAAAGCTTCGATGGGATCATCTGTACAGGAGAGGATTTTTTGAATCGACTCTTTATGATTCTTGCCAGCCTTAATTGTAGGCAAGGGAGAGGCGATGATGCCCATCGGGTCAGATTTGGCGATGCCAATCCGCGCCCTTCCGTAGTCAATTCCAATAATTCTCATGGCAAAATGGTACCACACTTATCAATATTTTGCTAGAATGAAGTTATGAGCAACCTAGAAAATCAAAGAAAAGAGTTTGAGCCCCCGCTTCCGGAGCTCTTAAAAGATCTCAACGTTCTCCACTTCAAAGAAGTGATGAACGTCGATCACGACGAAGAGATAAAAGAAAAGTTCACCTTGAGTAGCCATGATGCGCTTTTGCGCGCGCAAGTGGGCGAGGCGGGTAAAATAAAGCCTGTGAAAGTGGGCGTGGTATTTTCTGGGGGACAAGCTTCCGGCGGCCATAATGTAATTACCGGCCTCTTTGACGGCTTAAAGAAGTTGCATAAGGATTCAGAGCTGATTGGATTTTTGAATGGACCCAGCGGCATTATCGAAGGACGCTCGCGTAATCTCGATGCTGAAGGATTAAAAGATTTTCGCAACATGGGCGGATTTGACCTCATTGGATCGGGCCGAACAAAAATAGAGACAGATGAGCAGTTCGCTAGTGCGCTTACCTCGATCAAAAAATTGGAGTTAAACGGTCTGGTTATTATCGGCGGTGACGATTCCAATACAAACGCAGCGCTTTTAGACGAATA
>JAJFMI010000191.1 GCA_021772235.1 Chlamydiota bacterium | reverse complement strand
CCTATTTACACAATGGCGCGCTGAAGTTTGAAAATCAGCGTGAGTATTTTAAGAAGCATGGCTATGACCATGTAATGGGAAAGGCGGAAATTCAAGGACTCTGCCCTAACTCTCCTGAGACAAGTTGGGGCGTACATGATGAATACATGATGCGCTACGGAACTAAATTTTTACAAGAGCGTGGTGATAAACCGCTTTTTATGACGCTCTTTACTATTTCGACGCACCATCCTTGGCGTCTTCCTCCTGGCGTTGCGCCGCAATCGCCATTAACAAATGCGACATCTCATGAGCGCTATTTGCAAACGGTTTCCTATGCTGATAGTTCACTCGGGCTATTTATGGATCATGCGAAACGGACGGGACTCACGAAAAATACGATTTTTTTTATTTTGGGGGATCATGGTTTTGCGATGGGCGAGCATGATAAAAATTTTAATCAGCAGAGAGGTCTTTACGACGAGCAAGTTCACGTGCCACTTCTTCTCTATGCTGACGGCCGCTTAGACGGGGGGTCTCGGGTAGAAGCGCCTGCCTCGCAGCTAGATCTTCTTCCAACCGTTTTTGATCTTCTTTCTCTCTCTCCGATTCATCATTCGATGGGGGCTTCTTTGCTCCGCTCTTATGATGAGCGTCCTGTTTTTTTCCATAATCCTGATATGTATGGCTATTTTGGGGTGGGTCAGGGGCCGTTGAAGTTGATTTATTTGAAGAAGACGCGCCAGGTCGAGCTTTACGACCTCGCTTCCGATCCTTTCGAGAAGAAGAACCTTGCTTCCTCCCGCCCCGACCTTGTCGCGGCGCTTTTACCGAAGGCGCGGGCCTACGAAAAGGGGTTATCTTCTCTCTATCTCTCTCGGAAAGTGGCACCGCTGTAAAATATTCCAGAACTGTTAATCCAATCGTTCCTGCTTTTACTGATTCATCATTGGCAAGGACAATCACTCCTAAATCCTCCTCATGATCCAAACCCAGAAACGAAACAAATCCTTCTAAATTTCCTGAATGGACAAGCAAGCTTTTGCCCCCTTTGCGGTAGTGACAAAGACCGATCGACCAGCTCAAGTTTTTGCGCGTAAACTGCGGTTCCACCATTTTTTGGATCGATCCTTTTTTTAGTACACTTTTTCCATAACCTTGCAACATCGCCATTATTTTTGAAAGATCTAGCAAATTAGAATAGAGGCCAAAGGCGCTTGTCATTCCTTTAGTTGAGATGTGGCAATTGGGCTCCGCTACGCCTTTTTTATAGCCCCAGGCAAATCGATTTCCGATCTGCGCAGGCGATTTGCAAAGAGTGCTTTTCATTTGCAATGGACCAATTACCTTTTGTTGTAAATAGCGTTCAAAAGGCATTCCAGAAGCTTTTTCCACGATCCACCCTAAAATGACATAGCCCAAATTTGAGTACATCAACGCCTCTCCCGGCTTAAAATGGATCGATTCTTGAGGTAAGTGTTTTTGCAATTCACTTTTACTTGGATAGCCCACGACCTTTCCATAGGAAAAATAGGGCTCACGTTCTAAACCAGAACTATGAGTAAGGAGATCGCGAATCGTCATCGACTGTTTTTCTGTATATGAATGCATCCGAAACCAGACTAAGTGTTTTTCCACCGGGTCATCCAGACGCAAGAGACCCCGTTCGGCTAATTGTAATACAGCAATGGCAGAAAAGACCTTAGTTAAAGAGGCAATACGAAAAATAGTTTGTTCTGTTGCGGGCAGATGATGTTCTTGATCAGCAAGTCCTCGCGGATAACTCCAAATCAAATCACCTTGAGAAACCACGCCAATTGCCACACCTTCTTCATGAAGAAACTGCCCTGAGAGCCACTGCTCGAGATGTTCTGCATGAGCAAATAGACTGCCGATAAAAATAAGAGGAAGAAAAAAAATTCGTAACACGCAAACGCTTAAGTTAACGCGTTACTATAATAGATACGAAAGAAAAAAGCGAGTGGGCTTTCTCTACTACTTTTTCTTTTTAGGTTGAGCGCGTTCACTATTTGTAAAAACTGTTGCTGGAGGTTGAGACCGAGGAGGTTGCTGGCTTTGTTGACTTTTAGGAACAGCGCGTTGTCCAGAAGTACTTCTTTGCTGTTGCGGAAACTGCTGAAACTGGCTTTGTTGGCTTTTAGGAATAGCGCGTTGTCCAGAGTTGTTTGTTGACGAATCTGGGAAGAAGTTTAGAAAAGTGATAAAGCCGTTCCAAACAGTGTACGGTTTGATTGCAAAGCCCGTTCCCATAATAAATGTGACCAGGGAAAATGTCGCTGAGTTTGTGCTTCTATATGTTTTACGTGTTGCCACTAGTGTGATCGCTTCAATTGCACAAAAGAGAATAGGTGATTCGAAAAAGGGTTTTGGTGGTTGTCCGTCGCTGCCATTAAGTGATACTGGCTCTACCATAGTGATCTCCTAAAAGAGGCCCTTGAAAGCTCAAGAGCTCTGTTTAATATTGCTGTGCTGCGTGTCCTTCTTCAGATTCCCAGCTATATAAATAATGGTGTTGTCTATTTCCACAACAGTTATTATGAGGGTTATCTAAACCAACGGATATTGTTTCACCAACCTCCCAATCATGTTTATCCGTGGAGAGTTTATACTGGAATTGTACTCCTGCATTTGAACGGATCGTGACAAATTTTCTTGTTGGATCAAGATGAATAATTTTAAAAGTATTTGGTTGATCTAGGAATGGGCTTAATGATGCACTGGCATATGCAATTCCGTTTGTTCTGTTGTTAGTGAAGTAAAATTTTCCCTTATTCCATCTTCTACTTGGCGAAAAAGTGACAACATCTCCAATTTGCCAAGTAGCAATAAAGCGCTGGCATTCTGGTGAAATGATCCACTGACTTGTATCATCGAGCTCGATCAAAGAGCCACTGGCGCCGATATTACGAATAGTGCGGTATTCCGGTTGATAAGAAATTTGAGGCGGTTGGACGTATATGATTTCTGGTTGTTGTGGTTGGGAAAAGACGTGGTACACGTCACTAAAAGCTGGAGCTAGAGCCAGTAAGAATAAATATTTTGTAATTTGTTTCATTGGATCTCCCTTGAATTTTACGGAGCAAAGCCTAACTTTGCTCCTAAAATATATCGATTTAGATGTATTTAGCCGAGAATTGTGCGTGGCCAAGCTTCTAGCTTACGCTCGCCTTCTTTTTCTGACTCTTCTGCAGCAATGATTTCATCAGATGCGCAAAGTTTTAGTACACACTTTTCGCCTTCTTCTTCATTGATTGCTGTCTCTTCAGTTTCGTTTGTAGCAGCGCTTAGTTCTACTTCAGTTGTTTCAACAACTTGTGCTGTCTCTTTAGTTTCTTCTTCAGCGTAAACTGTTGTCGCAATACCACAAATTGCAAGAGCTACTAGCCAATTTTTCATATTTTTCTCCTAATTTAGAACGGTTAACAATGGGTCTACAATAGCGAATCTGCTTTTTTGTGAAAAGAGAAATCATCTATGTTGTAAGCTGGCCATGTGAAGAGGCTTTTTATTTTTTTGTTTATTCTTCCGATTTTTGCTGATCACCCCAAATTATTGATGATGGGGGCTGGTGTTTTTGATGTTGATCGCAAGCACCCTTATTCGCAATACCAGTTGGAGTATCGTTCGGATTATGAGATTTTTCTCTCGGATCCGCTTTTCATTCGTCCGCTCATTGGTTTGATGGGAACGGAAAAGGGGGCGCTTTATTTGTATACAGGTATTGCCTTCGATCTTTTTCTGGGGAGACATTTGGTCTTTACGCCAAGTTTTGCTCCTGGTCTTTATTATGATGGCGGCGGCAAGAGTTTAGGGTTTCCCTTGGAATACCGCTCAACAGTAGAGTTAGCTTATCGCACTGATAATGAAGCGCGTATTGGTTTTCAGTTTTATCATATCTCAAATGGCAGTGTTGGAAAAAAGAATCCTGGCACTGAGTCACTTGTGTTTTTCTTAGCTTTTCCTCTTTAAATTAATAATCGATTTCGTTATAAAATTAAGTTGTACAAACTATTAATTAAGTCAAATGATTGAGCGAGAATATAACTTTAATCCATTTCCTCTTTTCCGAGGTTGTCATGAACAGACGATCTTTGGTTCTATGTTGAATTTTCACCCTGAGCCTAAGTCGCGCAGTCTCTATGTCCCTTTTGATGACGGGGATACGATGGTTTTAAAGGTCTCTACTCCAGAAGGGTGGAAGCGGGGAGATCCGATTGTAATGCTCGTGCACGGTTTGGCAGGTTCAGATCGTTCGGTTTATTTAATCCGCATGACGCGCAAATTGATGAAGCGGGGGATAAAGACGGTGCGGGTGAATTTGCGAGGCTGTGGTAGTGGAAAAGACTTAGCACGCTACATGTTCCCACATTTTAGCGATAAGGATCTTAGGCGAGCCGCTAGGGTGCTTAAAAAAGCTTCACCGGAGTCTTCTCTGCAACTTGTAGGCTTTTCCCTTGGAGGAAATTATGCGCTTAAGGCGGCGGGGAAAAGTTCGCGTAGTGGAGAAAAGCTCTTTGATCAAGTCATTGCGGTTAGTCCTCCTGTTTTTGTTGAGACGAGTTCGCATCTTCTTGCAAAACCAGAAAATAGGATCTATTTGCGTTATTTCTCTAAGCTTTTGCGATCTGAAGCAAAAAATCGTATGAAATTCAGCAAGCATATAAAGGCAGAGAGTATTCCCGAAGGTCTTACGATGTATGAGTTTGATGATTTTTTCACTGCGCCGCATCTTGGATTGAGTTCTGCTTCAGAATACTACGCCAGATCGAGTTCGAAAAACTATCTAGGGCTTGCCAAGATGCCTGTAAAAATCCTTTTTTCTCTCGATGATCCGATCATCGATTCTCATGCTCTTGATGATCTCAAGCTTCCCGATCATATTGAAGTTCACAAAGCAAAAAAAGGGGGGCATATGGGGTTTTTAGGAACGCCGTGGTCGGCGCAGGGATTCCGTTGGATGGATCATCTGTTACTAAAGTGGCTCACAAATAAGTAAGTTGGTCTACTAATGTCTAGCCTACAGAGTTGTTCAAATAAATTAGTGTCAAAAAAAAAACAGCCAAGCATGCAAAGTCGGGGCAAGCCCCCGCACCCCTTGAGCTTCATTTTGGCATGCCAAATCGTGTGCTCGGGCCAGGCCCGTGCAAAGCACTGATGCCTCGCCCTGCGCTACGATTTTTCACTGCCAATCTGAATCCATCGAGAGGACATGGCACTCATTTCCCACTTCGCTTTGCTACGTGGGCCCCTTTTCGTGTTCCAGTCCTCGGCTGTTTTTTTGTTTTTAGAAGACAAAGCTTGTTGCAACAAAAAAACCAGCCGCGCGAACCGATGTGAAAGGGGCCCCATGGAGCGTAGTGGAATGGGGAATGAACTCGTGAGCGCTCGATGGATTCGGCTTGGTTCTGCAAAATTGCGGCACAGGAGGATGAACAAGTGTTTTACACGGTTCTCCGACGAGCACGTGATTTGGCTTGCCAATGTGAATCTCAAGGGGTGCGGGGGCTTGCCCCGACTTATAATTAGTGGCTGTTCTTTTAGATCACAAATTTATCTAAAGAACTTTTGGGACTAGACACTAGCTATTTTTTGAGGAAGAGTTTGCGGACGATGGGATAGCAGAATCGCGATGTGCTTCTGTGAATGACTGTATAGTGATGACGAAATTCGCAGCGGTTCTCTTTGCGATTATGCACTTCAGCTTTTTGCAGTTCGGGTATGGCAAAGAGCAAACTTGTATGTGCTGTTATGGGTGGCAGGACTTTTTTCAGGCGTAAGATTGTTGTTCTGCCAAAAAGGTTGCCGATTTTAGAAACAAGGTCACCAAAGCATGCAAAGGATTGGCAGGCAGGGGGCTCATCCATCTCTTCAAATTGATGCAAGAGCTCTTTTGGTACTCCAGGTGTGTGAAAAAGATAGGATTTTGCGGTTTGGCTAAAATATTGCGAATCGAGTATGAGTGCGTAGCTTGCGAGCGCGCCACCTAGGCTATATCCCATAGCTTGTGCAGGTTCATTCTGTTTTTTTAACCACTTGATGATTTCAGGACGGGCGTGCTCGTAGAGATCAAATCCGGGGCCTTTTGGATCGAGGTCGGCTGCAATCGATGCGCGTCCGCTTTGGACAAATGGGGAGAACTGGGTGCCTCGAAAAAGAAGAATTGGCGGAGTATTTTTACAGGTGAGACCAAATGCAGGGATATGCTGCCAAAGATCAAACACTTGATCAACTTTGTAGTTTCTAAAGGTTCCATTTATTGGGATTTCAATGGTAGTTCCTTTTATCAGATTTCGATAAGCAAGAACTTTGGTTAATACTTCGGCAACTGCATGTTCCGGAGCTTCTTTCATCTCATGTAACAGAGCTTGGATCTTTTCGATAGAATCACTTGTGACTTTCCCAATTAAAGGCTGTTTGGAAAAATAGTGATGGTTTTTTGCAAAGGCGACAAGTGCATCGGGCGGAATAGCAATAGAAAAAAAGGGGCCATTGGGCTCAAATAGAAAGCCTTTTGGAGGGAGAAAAAGTGCAAAGAAATGTTCCCAAACACGAATAAATAGAATGCCAAGTCTTCTCATTACATCACCAGATTTACTGAGAAGACATAGGAGACAAACTCTGTGCTATTCCGTGTCGCTCCCGTGAACCAAACTCCTCCAATCACGCCAAAATTTTGTGTAAAATTGTATTCAAGTGCCGGCGCGTAACTCCATTGCACTACTTTTCCACCACCAACGCCCGCAGGAATACCAATTCTATTGAATTTTCCGTTTCCGTGGGCTGCAGTTCTGTTTTGTAAATCGATCCCTTTTTTTCCTGAAAAAGTGGTTTTATCTGAGTAGATCGCCTGGATGTCTAATGCCCAAACCCAATTTTGTGTCATAGCATACTCAAAAGCCAAAATGCCTGTAAAACTATTTCCGGGATGAACTTTCCCATCAGTTCCAAAACCGCCGCCATAGGTGTTAAACTCATGTACAGTTACAGGTGCTGGGACAGCATAACGCAGAAAAAGTCGTGGACGCAGCCATTGATCACCACGGATGTGAAAAAGTTTTTGGAAATTGAAGCTCACTTCAGTTTCATAAGAGCCGCCGCCAGTGCTATCGGCCCCCATTTTATCAGGGTTTAGTTTTTCGTAGCGACCAGTAGGAAATGTTTCGCCAAAAGCAATACGCAAGTCTGGCTCCCACCCATTGCGATTATCTTCCATCGCCTGAAGACCTAAAATGACTTGAAAATCAGATAGGTCTGAGCCAACTTGATGATCTTTAAAGGTAAAAAAGGCCTGTGTCTCGATTTTCAAATCCATCCAAGACGAAATACCGCGCGTGATTTGAATAAAGGGATTGATGACCCAGGAAGGATCTGGGCGGTAATTGTCTGTGACAAAAAGATAGGGTTGATAATTTGTTTTTCCAGCAGGAACGGTGTGACCCGCTGGTGCCAAAATAGGCCCGGTAAACCATGGACGCTGCTGTTTTTCGCTGAAAAGAGCGGTAGAAAAAATAAGTAAAAAAAGGATTTGCTTCACATGCAGAATTATAAGCAAAAAATAGACAAAGTCAATATAATGAGACTATGGAAATTACTGAAAACCGCGAAACAAGAGCAAAGCCGCAGATAATTTGGCAGACTTGGAAAGCGAGCAGCTACTGGGATCTTGATAAAACTTCTTTTAGCGAGGGGCAAAAAGGACATGTGATGGGAAAAAAACGGCGCGGGCCGGCATTTACCGTTACAAAAATTGAAGAGGGGAAATCTTTCACACTCTCTTGGAAAGCACCTATGGTTAAGTTTGATATGCAACACGAAGTGGAAGAAACGCTAACCGGCTCAAAAATCACCTACACAATGAGATTGCGTGGCTTAATGGCCTATCCGATGCGCCTGCTACTTGGTCGCAAAATCAAACGCACACTCAATGACACCTTGCGCGCTTTTGTTTCTCATATTGAGCGATGAGATTATTGCTACTGATTTTCTTTACTTTTTCTCTTGCGGCAGAATCTGTTGTCATCACGGTGCATGGATATATGCGCACGCATAAATCCATGCACAAATTAGCGCACGAATTGGATGCTACTGTTTATCATTTTGAATACCCTTCGCGAACAAAAACGATTGATGAAAATGCTTCTGCACTTTCGCAGTTTATTAATGAAGTTGATGCCAAACATCCTAATTGCGAAATGCATTTTGTCACACATTCGCTTGGTGGAATTATCCTTCGCAAAATTGCTTCCACACTTCCATCAAATGTAAGCAATGCAATATTGCTTGCACCACCGAATCAGGGAAGTCGATTGGGAAAAGTACTTTCGCCTCTCTTAAAAACATTTGGAAGGGGAGCGGGGAGAGAATTGGCAAGGCGAGATTTTTCTGATCTTGGAGAGTTTCCTTCAACAATCGACGTGATTGTTATTGCTGGAACATTTGGCTTTAATCCCTTGATTGCATTTCCGAATGATGGCAAAGTAGCCCTACATGAGACACATTTAAAAACACCGCATAAGTTATTTAAAGTGCGCGCTTGTCATAGTATGATCATGTGCAATTCTCAAGTTATTAAAATCATTTCGGAGGAGTTACATGCGCAAAGTTCTAACAGGTCTAATTGTATTTTGGGGCGCTCTACAAGCAAGTGAATATTGGGGCCATCACCTTATTTTAGATTGCAAAAGTTGTGAAATAGAATCG
>JAJFMI010000020.1 GCA_021772235.1 Chlamydiota bacterium | reverse complement strand
ATGGCGACGTTTGGTGGGAGGGGATGACAGAAACACCCCCAGAAAAACTCACAGACTGGCAGGGAAATCCTTGGACACCCGATTGTGGACGCAAAGCCTCTCATCCCAATGCGCGATTTACAACACCCGCTATTCAATGCCCAGTGATTGATGAAGGGTTTGAGAAAATTGAAGGCGTACCCATTTCAGGAATCATCTTTGGCGGTCGACGCCCGACAACAATTCCTTTAGTCATGGAAGCAAAAAACTGGGAACAAGGCGTGCTTTTTGGAGCGGGCTTAAGTTCAGAACGTACAGCTGCTGCCGCAGGAAAAATTGGCGAATTGCGCCACGATCCCTTTGCCATGCTCCCATTTTGTGGCTACCATATGGCCGACTACTTTACACACTGGCTTGATATGGGGAAAAAAAGCACCAAACTTCCAAAAATCTACCTCGTCAACTGGTTTCGCAAAAACGCAAACGGTGATTTTATCTGGCCTGGATTTGGCGATAACATCCGCGTACTAAAATGGATCTTTGAACGCAGCCAAAATAATGCCTCTGCCAAAGAAACCCCTGCAGGCTTGATGCCGGAAACGCTAGATATAGACGGGCTCAATCTTTCAGAAAGCGACTTGCAAGAACTTTTTCAATTAGATCCCGCTGCATGGAAAGAAGAAATGGTGAAACAAGAAGAGTACTTCACTATGTTTAAAGAGAAATTTCCCTCCGCTTTAAAATGCGAATTGTCGTCCAGCGAGTAAGCGAAGCATCCGTTACCGTCGATGAAAAAATCATTGGAAAAATATCTCAAGGCTACCTTCTTCTCGTTGGGATTCACCAAACCGACACCGAAAAATCTCTCGACTACTTTGTGCAAAAAATACTCAACCTGCGACTCTTTACTGATGAGAATGACAAAATGAATCTTTCGCTACTTGATGTAGATGGAGAAATCCTTGTCGTTTCACAATTCACACTTTATGCGGATACGAGCAAAGGGCGTCGTCCTGCGTTTACCCAAGCGGCTAAACCAGAGCACGCGAAAGAGCTCTACGAAAAATATATTTCTAAATTGGAAGGTGCTTTAGGAAAAAAAGTGGAGACAGGGGAGTTTGGGGCGCACATGGAAGTGCGCCTTACAAATGACGGACCAGTAACTATTTTGCTTGAGAGCTGAAGATTTCTTTCTCGTTGAAGAAGAAAGGAATTTCCTGCGCAGCTGTTTCAGGACTATCAGAGCCGTGAACAGCGTTAGCATCAATGCTGTCAGCAAAGTCTGCACGAATAGTTCCAGGAGCGGCTTCTTTAGGGTTTGTAGCGCCCATAATTTCGCGATTCATTGCGATCGCATTTTCGCCTTCAAGAACAGTAATCACAACTGGGCCTGAAATCATAAAATCAACAAGCTCGCCGAAGAAAGGACGCTCCTTGTGTACTGCGTAGAAGCCCTGTGCTTTTTCTTTGCTAAGATGCATCATTTTAATTGCAGCGATACGAAGACCCTTCTCTTCGAAGCGGGCGATAATTTTTCCAATAACATTTTTGCTAACGCAATCAGGTTTAATGATAGATAGAGTTTTTTGTTTGGTCATATAGTCTCCTTTAAGTTACATTCATATTACCTTTTAGAAAGATAAACTGCAACCAAAGAATATTTTAATTGGCTACAATTTGTAATGGAGAAAAGGCTTGGGTTCGTTGGCCAGGTCAAGCAAAAAATCATGATTGTCCTTTGCAGTGTATGGGAAGACTTTTTGAAAATGCTGTTCTTATAGGCGCGCTTCCCTTATGCGAATACTGCAGGAAGCCTATTAAAAGTTTTGAATGGGTAATAGAAAATCCTCCACATAAACTTTCTCCTTGCCGGCACCGGTATACTCAAGGTCAAGAGTTGAAGATGTCTTTTTCTAAAGTAAAAGAAGTCTTTGGGGAAAAGGCGATTCATTTCGCGCAAATTTGGATCTTGAATCAAGAAATTTATAGTAATTGGACAGGGGATCAGGAAGAAAATCCTGCGTTAAAAGAATATAATCAGACAAAAAAAGACATTCGGGAAAAACGCAATTGGAGAGAGGAACATCAGAAACGATTAGATGCGATTTGTGCGCCTAAAGAAAAGTCTTCAAGCAAACTGCCGCTTGCTCTTCTTGCCGTGGGTTTTTTCTTCACAATTGGTATACTCTATAAGTATGGAAAACTCGATCGACTTTACCAAGGTGCACAGGATCTTAGTCGCAAAATTGCGGCATCACGGGGATGTCCTTTTGACCGCACCATTATTCACTCAATTAAAAAAACTTTGCCCCCATGCATCCATCGACGCCTACCTCTATAAAGAGACGCATCCCATGCTTGCGGGACATCCCGCAATTGAGGATTTTCTTCTCTATGATAAAAAATGGAAAAAACTGCCCTTGCCCATGCGTCTTTTGCAAGAGACAAAACTTTTGCAGCGCATACGTAAAGGAAAGTATGATCTTGTAATCAATTTGACAGAAGGGGATCGCGGCGCGCTCGCTGCAAAAGTTTCCAAAGCTCGCTACTGCGTAGGTTTTGATGCGGAAGGTAGCGGCATGAAAGGAAAAAACAAGTGTTACACACACGTTGTGCGCATTTGTCATAAACCGCGCCATACAGTTGAGCGTCACTTGGATGTTTTACGCTGTCTTGGTGTCACTATTCCAGAAGAAGATCGCGATGTCACATTTCATATTCCTTCCGAAGCCAAAACTAAAATTGCCACACTTGTGCCCAGCGACTATGTCCTCATACACCCAGTCTCGCGCTGGCTTTTTAAAGCGCTTCCCGTTACCACCATTGCAAATCTCATCAAAGAGCTGCACTCTCGAGGAAAAAAGATTGTCATTTCTAGCAGTCCTGACGCGGAAGAAATTGCGATGGTGAATGAAATTTTGTCCCTCGTACCAGACATCCAAGTTACAAATTTAGCAGGAAAAACTTCACTCAAAGAACTAGGAGCGCTCATTGAGCGATCGGAACTTTTGGTTACAGTCGATTCACTTCCTCTACATCTTTCCAGCGCGACAAAAACACCAGTTGTAGCAGTTTTTGGACCAACATCGGATGAGACTTGGGCACCATGGCGCAATCCAAATAGTACAGTTGTGGCAAAATCGATGCCTTGCCGTCCTTGCTATATGCCAGGATGTGGCGGTAGCGGGCGCAGCGATTGCCTTGAAACTTTGGAGCTCAAAAAGATCCTCGAAGCCGTAGATTTGCTAAATCAAAAATGTCCGAATTATTCTTAATTCGGCCAAAAACTGAGTAAAACTGGCCGAATTGAAATAAGAGACGGGCGGTTATGTGGGAAGTCATTTTGCAGCGCCTTGTTGGAGATACAATGCAACAGTTTATAGCGCAAGAGGCGTGAAAAATCTCAAAAGTAAGTCGAAAAGACTTTTTAGGAGATATTGCTGAGGATTTAGAATTGATTAATGAAATTCGTATTGTCGGTTTAAGAGTTACCCCAGAGCAATTAAAAACATGGTTGTATTTAATCAATCCTTAATGCAAAACTTCATAAGACCACATAAATGGAGAGTGTATGACATTTCTAATTCAAAAAGGCTTTAGTTGCGTTGACAGCTTTAGACAAATTGTTACTGGTGCGGTATATGGAACCCCCGATCCATTTTTAATTGATGGAAGTAAAGAGACTTTACAGGATGCAATCGAAGTCCATGGAAAAGATGTTTTACAATGTAAATTTAAAGAAAATTATCAGACCTATTCCGCCTTCGAATATGCTGTTAAACTTGGGGATAGAAAGTCGGCACAGGATCTCATATCATTAGGTGCCTGCGTTGATGATTCTAAGCGTAGTTTTGGAACAATGGTCCATTTTTTTGTGGATTGCCTTGAGGAAAATACTGAGCCTGATCTTGAGTTGCTAGAACTTCTGCTCGATAACATCTCAGATGTCAGCTTAAGAGATGCGGGAGACTTTTGTACGTCTTTAGAGCATGCTCTAAAGCATATGGCGAATTACAAAGAAATTCGTTGGAATGTGATTGAGTTGTTACTTAAAAAAGGCGTTAGCATCACAGAAGAATATTCAACACCATTTAAAGTTTTACAAGATTCTTTTTCCTGTGAGTACCTACACGGTCATAGGGTGCCAAAATCACCTGAAAAAGAAAGGGAATATTTTAACAAACTGACTAAATATCTCGAATTAGAAAAGAAATACCACCCCAATTCTGAGTCTGGTTTAACTTTTGAAGAATTTAATGAGAATTCTTCTGCTATTAAATCTTCGTTTAGAATGAGACTTTCTGAAATGGGAACGAGCGATTTTTTTTCTGGTTCTGTGGAAGATTTGGTTGATGACATTAATACCGAGTTAGGGAAGATCAATAATCCTCCGTCATATGATGAGCAGGAACAATATGCTGAAGTAATCAGTGAAGCCTCGAACGCGAGAGAAGAAGTGCTCGAAAAGCAGAGGCAATTGGGCGTTGCAATCCGAAGTGAGCTTCACTGCTATCATCACTGGTTTAATGGTCTTGTTGCAGATGGTGATTTCAAACAATGCTTTACTGAATGGGAATTGAATCAGATAAAACCGCTTTTATCCGGAAACTCTATGGAATCAGCGGTATTGCGATTTTTGCTGTTTAGAGATGTCTCTTAGAGTTCGAAGTCTTCGCCCAAGTAGTAGCGTTTAGCGTCGGGATTGGCGATCAGTTCATCGACGGTGCCGGACATGAGAACTTCGCCTTCGCGCATTAGGTAACTGCGGTCAACGATAGAAAAAAGTTCGCGCGCGTTGTGATCGGTGATGAGGATGCTAATGCCTTTTTTTTGCAGATGGCGGATCATTTTTTTCAGATCACTTATGGTGATGGGATCGACGTTGGCAAATGGTTCGTCAAGAAGAAGGAGCGAGGGGCTCGTGACAAGGGCGCGGGTAATTTCTAAACGGCGGCGCTCGCCCCCAGAAAGTGTGACGGCTTTTTTCTTCGCATGAGGACGAAGGTGGAGTTCATCGAGAAGTTTATTGCAGCGTTTTCTTCGCTGCTCTTTATTCATGGGAAGTGTTTCTAAGACAGCAAGGATGTTTTCTTCAACTGTAAGTGAACGGAAAATGGAGGGTTCTTGG
>JAJFMI010000190.1 GCA_021772235.1 Chlamydiota bacterium | reverse complement strand
CACAGTAAAAGTTGTTACCGTGCCTTTTTTCATGTTCCCTGCAATTCTGCTAATGAGTTTCTCTTTTCGCTCTTTAACAGCTCTTTTTGTATCGCTCATGATTCCTCTAAAATTACAATATGTTGTGGTTACCTTGTCTCTTACACACTATATATTGTAGAACGACACAAAAAGTCTAGGAAAAAATTTCCTCCCTAAAAACCAACGTTTTGGCGTGACAAGTAAGCTTAATTCATGCTATAAATGAAGAGTTAAAGAAGGCGATACAGACATGCGACAGATTTATCTTATACCAAATATCATCACAGCTTTTGGGCTCTCATGCGGTCTTTACGTTATCTTTAAAGCTAATTTGGTTGGTGAAGATATGGGCATCTATGGTGTTCTACTTTCCTCAAGTCTTTTGCTCATCCTTGCCTCGCTTGCTGATTTTCTTGATGGCGCTGTTGCGCGCGCGCTGCATGCAGAAAGCGAATTTGGTCTGATGTTTGACTCGCTTTCCGACGCGATCACTTTTGGTGTGGCACCCTCTGTTTTATTAGTAAAAAGCCTTTCGCCTGAGCTTGGCACCCCGCTCTCTTTCTTTGTTGTTCTTGGTGCGGTTCTTTTTTCTCTCTGCGGTGTCTTGCGTCTTGTACGCTACAGTGTAAAAGCGGTTGAAAAGAAACCTGTCGATGAAAAACCGAGTTTTACAGGTCTGCCCATTCCTGCTGCCGCACTTTCTGCCATCTCCATCAATCTTTTTCTCAATTCGCCAAAAGGCATAGAGTGGTTTCCCATGAGCGTAATGACAAAATCCATTGTCCTCACTCTCTGCACTCTTTTTGTTGGCTGTCTGATGGTCTCGAAAATCAAATTTCCCAGTCTTAAGGCTGTACATATCCGCGTCCCTTCGGTTTATCTTCTCTTTGCAACGGTGATTTTTGCTATTTTTCTTCTCTACGGAATTCTCTATCAATTCACTATCGTTTTTGCTGTCCTTACCTGGGGATATATCTTAGTTGCTTTAGGGCTTTTGATTTCCCACTATATTGTCCGCAAAAAGTCCGATATTCTGAAGGATTTTAATCCTGAAGATGGGGATGAGTGAAAAAATAATTTTAGTAGAATTCTTATTCAATTCTTGATAAACTATTTTCATGAATACATTTAGAACAGTTACGTCGGGAATTGGTGCGTGTATTGGCCAGTCCTATTATTTTGCAGGACGTCACGCGGATAAAGTTTTTTTTACCTTGGGAGTGACGCAGGTTGCATTGACGCATTTGCAATCACAAGGTGCCAAGCAGATGGAAAGAATTTATTCTTACAAAGATCCTATTTATGCAGTTAGTATAACAACAGCCTTCTATGGGGTTTGTAAACTGATTGGTTCCGCACCAAAAAAACATCTTGATATGACCAGTTCGATTGTGAATTCATTATTGAAATACCAGGGCGGATTGCAGTTGATTTTACTTTTTAGTTCCTTAGGGATTGCGGGAGTCTCTTGGACAGCATACTCTCTTGCGTCAAGGATAAATGAAAAATGTAAACCTTCTCAAAATCTCTTAGACAATTGGTATAAGAAGTGTGCTCCAGAGGCTGACGAAGAAACACTTAAAGAAAAAAATCTTTTTCCTGTTACATGGGGTGTCGCACCAATTCAAAACTACACACAAGCGATATATTTAGTATCAATGGTTACAAATATTTCCTTGGGAGTTTTTTCTAAAAACAACAAATGGCTGCATTTAGGATTGGGTGCGTTGCAGTTGACTTCTATGCTAGCGGTTTCTCAGTGGAGGTGGATACAAATTTCAACACCTGAAATTGAGTTACAAAGAACGGAATATTGGAATGCGCATAAAATTCGATATAAATATTTTTTTTCAGTATTTCAGTCGTTAAGGGAAAATACTGATTGTGCAATTTGCTTAGAAGAAGGCGCTGATACCTATTTTTGTTCGAATCATACTTATCACTTGCATTGTGCTTTGGGAACGATATCTGAAAAGTTAAAACGAATAAATATTGCTTATAATAGGTTGGTCACATCAATATCAAGAAATTATCATTATTCTCATGATGAAGTTACATACACCTCTAGTGTAAGTAGAAATGATTTACCAAACTGCCCGGAGTGTCGGGGAGCACCTAGGCAAAATGAGATCCACGTAGATTACTATGATAAGCATGAAGACGGAAAGTACTGTAAATATGAGAAATGGATTTCTGCAAAAGTAAAATACACTGGGGATAGCTCAACTTTTTGGGATAAAGCAATGCCTGTGCTTGTCTGGCTTCGTAGAAACTTAATTGGCATGTAATCAGATGTTTTGAAAAGTTTTTTTTGGGCTCACCGAGGGTTGTGCAGAAAAAGGGTTTCTCATTCAGACAGGTGATCAAGAGCAGCGTATGGGCTCTTTTCAATTGCTGAATTATTTACACGTTGCGCAAGTGTTTGAGTTCGGCGTAAAATAAAAAGTTGTAGTACTCGCGCGCATTTTCATGAATAGGAAATGTGTAATGGTTATCGAAAATCTCCATGATTTTTTCTACATCAGCTTTCTTGCGGCCAGAGTATTCGGCTTGTAGTTTGATGTAATTCCGTGCGTAGACCGCATCTCGGGCGAGGGGTCCTCCGATATGTCGCTGCAGCGATGGTGTCATATCTATTAAATCAATAAAGATCAGTTTGTCTGTTGCTTCATCATAGAAGAGGTTTCCTGGATGTGGATCGCCATGAATAACAGCCGGCTGTTGCTTGATTCCTGGAACGTTGTAGGAATGGGCGACTTTTGTTTTGTAGGCGTTTGTTTTTGTATGTAGTTCAGAAAATCCTAAGGCAGTTTTACGCACGGCTCTGTTCAGTAGTTCCATGTCGGCGTTTTCGATAAGTTCGCTCAATTCGATTCCAGGAGCATAGGTCATGGTGATTTCATGCTCGGTTGTTTGCAAAATATAGGGAGCGCTGATGTGTGTGAATTCTGCGCGATGGATGAAGTTGTAGGCTTTTTTTTCTTTATCTATATCACGAGGGTTCTCGAACTTTTTCGTGACTGCTTCTTGCGAAAAGATTACATTAGAATCAGTAACCGGGCTAGAAAGCATCTGTAGGAGGATCAATATAGCTATCATGGGTAGCTATTATACGTGTTTATGGAATTTTTTGCGATTATATTGATTATTTTAGTTGGCGTTCTCCTATGGAGAGAAAAAAAGATTATAGAGTTAAAGGCTGAGGTTAAGGGCGGCAGGGAGCGAGAGCGCTTTTTGCAGGAGGCCAAGGATGAGATGCAGCATACGTTTAAATCGCTCTCCTCGGATGCCTTAGAGAAGAATAATCGCTCGTTTTTGCAGTTGGCAGGCCAGATGGTGGAGCCGATGAAGGAATCGCTTGGCAAGCTAGATAAAGGCATGCGTGAGATTGAAAAAGAGCGCAAAGGGGAGCACGCTTCTTTGAAGACGCAGATGGAGCATATGGCGCAATCGGAAAAAGAGTTGAAGCGTGAAACAGAGCGTTTGGTAAGGGCTCTAAAACGTCCGGGGCAATTGGGAAAATGGGGCGAATTGCAGCTGCGCAGGGTTGTTGAGCTAGCTGGTTTGAAGGAGCATTGTGATTTTGTTGAGCAGAAGACAATTAATACTGAGAGCAGGAAGATTCGTCCCGATTTGATTGTGCAACTGCCTGGTGAAAAGCAGATCATTGTCGATTCTAAGGCGCCTTTTGATGCCTATTTAGAGGCGATGGAGACGGAGGTAGAGGGTATGCGTGCGCTTAAGTTAAAAGAGCATGCAAAAGCGATTCGTCACCACATTATGGATTTGGGTAAACGTAAGTATTTTGAAGCGATGGAGTCGCCAGAATTTGTGGTGCTCTTTTTGCCGTCGGAAGGATTTTTTAGCGCGGCTTTAGAGGTTGATCCCGGTTTGATGGAAATGGGGTTGGATCAAGGGGTGATTTTATCCACTCCTACGACGTTGATTGCGCTCTTGCGCGCGGTCGCTTATGGCTGGAAACAGGAGGCGATTGGAAAAAGTGTGCAGGAAGTTTCAAAACTTGGTCATGAATTATACAAACGTATTTCTGATATGAATCAGCATTTTGCCAAATTGGGTCGGCAGTTGCAGAGCTCGGTAGATTCTTATAATAGTGCGATGGGTACGTATGAATCGCGTGTTTTAGTCAGCGCTAGAAAATTTCAGGAGCTTGGTGCTGCGTCAAAAGAACGCGAGTTAACAGAGCTTTTGCAGATTGATAAGGCTACACGAGAGTTAAACTGAATTGAGTTTTTTGATCCATTCTTCGGGTACGCGCGCTTTTTTGCGATTGTTGATTTGGAATTGGTGCCCTTTGGCGCGTTTTAATATGAGGTGATCGGGAAGCGCTTCTCTCCAGGCTTCCCATTCGGAGAGTTCTTTAGATTTAAACTTTTTTAGCCACTGCATTCCAAAGGAGACGTGGCCGATTTCATCACGCAAAATTTGTGCCATGAGGCTGGCTGATTCATGGTCGCCAAAACGTTCAAAGTTTTTGCCGTAGCTCGGAGCGAAGTCGAGATTAGCCATTTCAAAGGTAAGGCTCATTACGCTCACATATTTGATCGGGGTGGTGAGATGGTGAACTTGGCGCCAGAAATGCTCGTAGAGGGGCATAGAACCAAATTCTACACCCATTTCTTTTAAGCGCGCGCAGTAAAGGCGCACGTGTTCCTGTTCTTCTTTAAGTGTATTCGCAAGACCTTTGCGAAAAGTTTTGGGTGCGTCGGGAAAAGCGAGAAGCGCTTGTGCCATAATTTCTACGGCAAGAAGTTCGTGGCCGCAAAAGCGGTGGAGGCAAATTGCGCGGTTATCTTGGCTTTTGTGTTCGTGTAGAGGAGGGAGTTTGTCCTCTTTTTTTCGAGAGGAGAATCCCATGCCGGTTGGTCTTGTCGGTTGTTTAAAAAGAAGAAGGGCGCCAGGTACGTTATCTGTAAGACATTCCGGAGAAAGAAGTTTTTCTTCCAGTGTGTCAGCGGATAAGATACGCTGCGCCCATTCACGCAATTCCAAGATTACTCTGTGTCTAGGACGTAGTAGGCAGGGAATGCGAAGTTGTTGTTTGGTCTATCGGCAACGTGAAGGTTGACGCGTTTTCCAACAAAATCATCGAGGTTCACTTGTGTGCTGTAGACACAGGCGATTGGTAGACCGTGATTTTTCAAGATGTAGTCGCCAGGCTTGTTACCAACAGGATCACCAAATGCTTCTAATACTCCAGAGACAAGTTTTGCGTTGAGTTTCTGCGCAACGTAGTAGTCGTCCATAGTTTTAGCGTGGTGCATTGCGGACCAAGAGATGAAGATCGCTTCTTCTACTTTTTCCCAAACTTTAGCGCGCTCAGGGCAGGCGTCTTGTGCACTTGAGTTGTCAAGCTTTTTTGCGACCATTGTGTCGTGAGAAAATTTGTTAGAGAGGTTGGCATTTTTTGCTTCAAGGAAGGCAATTTTGCGGTTCTGGTAATTTTTCTCAAGATCGTTTAACAATCCTTTTGCTTTCTCTACATGGCCAGGAAAGTCGATGTAATCATTGATAACAGTTAGGTAGGTGTTTTTTACACGTGCAATATCAATCTCTTCAAAGGATTTGTGCATTTCAGATTGTGAAAGAAGCGCGGCAGAATCCATCAACTGCTTCATTGTGGCAAAACGCTTATCCTGTACGGCTTTAAACTCAGGACCGCCTGCATATTCAACAAATTCTTTTGCGATGTAAAAAGTGGTGTTTTCTGGTGGAGTGATTTCTAGCCATTTGCCATTTCTCTCGCAGATTTTTCCGTCGATGCGAGCGCCAGAATTGAGGTGGCCGATGACAGGAGATTCGAGTGTTGGCTCAAGGCGTACGTTTACGCGATTGCCTTCTACGATACTGTCGAGAACGAAGCTGCGGAAGATGTAGGCTTTGCTATTTGTTGGTGGGGCAACTTTATAAAAGTCATTTTTTTCTCCTACAACAACAAAGAGGTCACCTTTATTGTACTCTCCAACTACAGAAGAGTTTTCAATTTCTGGTTCTGTGCGTAGGCGCACATGCGTGCCAACTACTTTACCTGAAAAACTTTTGAATTCTTTCTGCACTTTAGCAGGAAGTGTTTTGCTAACGTTGTTTTCTTCTGCGCTTATTGCAGTAAGAGACAAAAGCGCGCATCCAATAAATACCTTAAACATAGCGGCTACTCCAATATATGACTACTTATGTCCAGATTCTAGAGATTTTCGCTTTTTGTTTCCACTCTTTTTAGTAGTGGGTGGCTGCAATAGTGTTTAAATTAACTAGTTATAAAAAAACAGCCAAGTTACAAAGTCGGGGCTACGCCCCCGCTTCCCCTTGAGCTTCATCTTGGCATGCCAAATCACATGCTCGTCGGAGGACCGTGTATAACACTTGTCCATCCTCCTGCGCTGCAATTTTTCAAAGCCAACTTGAATCCATCGAGAGGATCTGGCGCTCATTTCCCATTCCGCTAATGCTCCATGGGTCCCTTTTCGCGTTCCGCTCCTCGGCTGGTTTTTCGAATTGGTAAAAGTTCATTGCATACAACAGAACAGCCGCGCGAAGGACGTGAAAGGGGCCCCATGAAGTGAAACGGAGTGGGGAATGAACGCGCGAGCGCTCGATGGATTCAGATTGGCAGTGAAAAATCGTAGCGCAGGCGAGTGGGGTAGTGCTGCGCACACCTCCGAGTCGAGCACACGATTTGGCATGCCAAGATGGAGCTCAAGGGGCGCGGGGGCGCAGCCCCGACTAAAAATAAGTGGCTGTTTTTTATGTAATTAGTTTAGTGATTTTAACTACTTAATACCGCTCGGATGTGATTGCAGTTTTTTTCGCCACATGTACATCCAACTGGAGAGCCAAGATGTACCCGATAACGCTCTTCGTTGCTGAGGGGATTTTGCACTTCATAAGTCTGTTCGCCCACTTTTGCGATTTTCCATTCGGAAAAGGTGAGTTCTTCATCTGAGACGAATTCTGTATCGCTACCGTCAAGCTCAGGATGGATGGTGGGTTTTTTCATGCCCTGCATGGCGCGGGCGATTTGACAATAGAAACAGTTGCAGTGTGGTTCTGGGCTCTGCATATTTTCAATAGCTTCGGTACCTAGTGCTTCTGTGATTTTTGTGATTTTTTCCAGCATTTCTGCAGGCAGATCGGGTGCGCCAGCTTGCGCTTGATTGTGCTCAAATACATTGCCCATTCCCTCTAAGCCTTCGATGCCAAATTTAAAGGGCATTGCAAAAGCGAGGTCGGAATCAGGGCGCATCTCTGGTTTTGGTTTTTTCGACTTTTCGGAGAGGGATTCAAGGTGATCGGCGTGAGCAAAAAAGATCTGTTCTAGGAAATCGGCTTCAAGTTCCGGTAGCTCGATTGTTGCTCCGCTTTGGAGGGTAATGAGGAGTCTGCCCTCTTGAACGTGGAGAGCGCTGATGTTTTTCCACGATGTAGAGATGTACGGAGGGATGCTAAGAATTTTTTTTGTGATTTTCATGAGATACCTGTCCGGTTGCTTATACCCTAATTCTATATGACTTGGAGGGATTTAGTCAAGAAAATTAGCACTCTCTCGAGAGGTCTGCTTGTTTTGGGGGATTGCTAATTACCCCAATTTAGTGTTAAAACATAATTAGAAAGAATAAAAGGTAGGTTACATAATAACAATTTTAATAACTACCTATACTAGAGGACATTAATAATAAATACTCTGCATTTCACTCAAGTTTCTATCTTCTTTAGTGGTCCGCTACTAAACAAAAACAACATAAAAGTAAGGAGGGACCCTTATGGCCCTAATATCCAATGATGTAATCCTACCTCATAATAAACCCAAACGTGCAGATCGCAGGTTATCTCGCGAGGGCGAGATAAAGCTCTATAAAGGGCGCCGTTCGATTAATGTCGCTAAAGAAGAGATCGATCTTTTTTATGCTAAGGGTGGATTACAGGTTGAGGCAAATGATTTTCATCCCAATGAGTATTGCATCCTTTCTTCTCCTGAGAATACCTCTGCTCTTGCCAAGTATAACTGCAAAACCAAGCTATTAGAGCCGCTTGTGCCTTTAAAACGCGATGTCTGGGGGATCAATCCTCTCAATATGGAACAGCGCTGTGCGATGGATCTGCTTTTGCGCGATGATATCAAGCTTGTGACTTTTCTTGGAAAGGCGGGAACGGGTAAAACGTTGATGGCTCTTGCTTGCGCTCTGCGCAAGGTCTTTGATGAGGATTCCTTCCGCCGCATTTTTGTCTCTCGTCCGATCATGCCTCTTGGTAAAGACATTGGCTATCTTCCTGGAACTAAGGAAGAAAAGCTTG
>JAJFMI010000189.1 GCA_021772235.1 Chlamydiota bacterium | reverse complement strand
AATGAACAAATCGATCCTAAAGGAACTCTTTATCTAGGGGATGGCGCCTGGGGTGTTGATCCCAGAAGGCCCCAATCTCCCTCTAAGCTCTGGTATCTAGCTAAAAGTCAGCAAGTCAACCACTTCTACTTTCTTGACTACACGGCCCCCCAGCTCACCATCCAAAGCTATGATATTGACGGAAAAATAATAGAAAATATCACAACTCACTCATTATCAACAGCTAAATAAATTGCTTTGTTAATCGTTATTAAGTTATAATTAATACTATAATAATAGAGTAATAACATGAGTGAAATAAAAGTAACAGACGCTATAACTGCAGTAAATCCTGATAAAAGGGTAGAAACAACCGATCCCACCCACGCATTAATTGCTGCTGAGGCAAAAAAAATTCTTGATAATCCCTTTGTGCAGGAGCAAGTTGGCCCGACTCCCCTATCTTCCACAAGTTTCAAATTAGAAGTCACGCTCGGAGGCGCAAAAATCACTCTTGGTGCACGTGTTATTGAGGATCTAACAAGCAAAATGCCGACAAGCGATCTTGCTCCATCTAAGCAGGAATACATTGAATCCTGCAAAAAAATCATTGACTTGCTCGACTCTACCAGCGAAATCACTCCTGAAACCGAGGTTTTAGATTTACCAACTACTCCTGAAAAAAGTGAAGCCTACCTAAAAAAAATAGGCGATCTTGAAGATATCATTGAGGCGCAGCAAGGTCTTTTTTCTCAAATGGAAGCAGAAATAAATAGGCTACTCGAAGCTGACGAAAAGAGGAAAGAAATTCCAATATCTTCAAATCAGGTATTTAAGTTTGGGTCTCTTGATGAAGATGCAAGTCTTGAAGAAACCTTAGATGGAATCTCTGGTATATATGAGCAGCAAATTGCCATTTCAAATGAGACAATATCGCACTTAAGAGAAGAAATTACTCTGTTGCGCCAAGCGCAGAGTGATAGACCACAACATGCAGAAGAGTTTGTTGCATCTGATGAGGAACATCCATTTGCCTACCTCGGTCTTCAAGATGGTGAGCTAGATCATATTTTCGAAAGTGACGACCTCCCTTCTCAAGAGGAACTTGAAATCGCACTTCTTCAGGAGCAGGTTGCTACACTTCAACAGCAAAATGCAGAAGCTGTGCAATCACATAGTAAGCTCCAGGAAGATTTGATCGCTGCAATCAGGTTAGAGAAAGACTTAAACGGTGACCTGCAGGAGAGTCTTGAAAATGCACGAGATACTCTAAAAGAAGTACTAGCCGAAAAAAAATTGCAACGTCCTTCATTTGCTAATACTCAACTACGTGAACGGTTGCAAAAAGCTGAGGCCGAACTTGAACTATTAAGGCAGCAGCAATTTGTTATTCCAAAAAATATTTCCCCTCGCTCTTCATCTGTCGAAAAAAAACTTCAAGCTGCTTTGGAAAGTGCACAAAGGGAAGTCGATAGCATGAGAGAGGAGATCGAGCGACAAGCCGAAAAATTTGAAGCACAAATCCGCCAGCAAATAGAGAAAACTGCTCAGCTAAAAATGGAACTCCAAAGATCTGAAGAGGGTCGTCTGCATTACGAAAGCCTTGTACTAGTGCCTAGTCCCATAAATTCTTCAGCCTAAAACGGCGCCAAATCCACGGGGTTGAATTAATTTAACTCGATCTATATTGCTAATATTGAGCGAGTTAAATTAGCCCAACCGCGAGAGATTTCGCGTTGTTTTAGGTAAAGAATTTATGGGACTAGACACTAAGCAGAGGCGGTTAAGCCTCTGTTGTAGCTTCTTCTTTAGGTGCTGTTCCTGGATGCACTTCTGAAATCGCGCCCTTGAGCACTTCAATTTTTGCACCATCTACCATGCTCAAAATCACTGTCTTTTCGCCGATTTTGTGAATCGTACCAACGATGCCCATCGCAGTAACGCGATCGCCTTTTTGCATTTGGTCGCGCTGTTCGGTCATCTTCTTACGACGCTTCTGCTCAGGACGAAAGAGCAAGAAGTAAAAGAAAACGACTGAGAGCCCTAAAAAGATCAACACTTGCGACCAGTTTTGCTTTGGCGCAGGTCCGTCAGCAAATAGAGAAGAGCTGAGTAACAGCCCAGATAAAAGAAATTTTTTCATATAACCACCATATCAGTAATGGCTTCAGTATACTCATGAATCCCTCGAGAATCAAGGAATTCTTCCATGGTCTCTTTGAGAAAGCAGGCATTTTTCACTCCATGCCGTTCCGCATTTTCTTTTGCATCTAACAATGCGTATGGATTGCGATCAAGGCCCACAACTTCATCAACAAAGGGCGACAAACAAATGGGCCAGATGCCTGCGCCACAAGAATCCACGACGAGGATTTTTTTTCCCTTCACGACTTCGGCTCTTTTTGTAAACTCTTCTTCTTTTTCATAAAAAGGTGTTGCAGGACTAAAGCAAAAGCGCATTGGATCAGGAAGGTGTAAAATTTCTCCATAGGTGTCGGGGCCAGCAAGGTGCATTTCAAACTTTTGTCCGCTATCCGTTACTACTCTAATAAAAATAGAGAGTGGATCTTTCGTTGTCTTCAAAAGTGTTTCTTTATATCGATCAATTTCTGCTTGAGATAGATTTTTAGAGACCTCCCAGACAGCCATTTTCTCTGCAGTGCGCTTCCCCTCTCGCAACGCTAAATTGGCACCGTACTTTTTCTTCGCTTCTCTTTCCCAGCTCACATATACCCTACATGTTCTAAAAGAGCTTTAGCTCCTTCTTCACTTAAATGAACATGTCCTGTTTCTCCTAAAAAATATTTGGGTATGACAACATTGAGCTCCTCATCTGGATCTTCAGGATCGCAATTAGGAAAATCCTTTTTTATGAAATAGTCCATGAGAATTTTAGGATAATCTTTTTCCAGGACAAACTGCATTTTTACTGGTAATGCTTTAATAAATTGCTCTTTTGTAAAATGCTCTGCTGCAAGGGAGAAAATTTGGTATTTTGTTTCCAATACATGGTCGTCTCTTGCATCTTGAATGTACATCCCCAATGTTCCATCTACATCGTTGTAATCGGCAAGCTCTAATCCCAATTCCTTACCAGCCAAATAGATACTAATGGTCTCTTTATGCCATTCGTATCCACCCAGTCTCTTTAATTCATCATGATGTTTTTGAAAAAGGTCTTTTTTGATGCCGACCAAGCAGCGTAATATCAATGTGCGAAGATTATTTTCAGAGCGTAAATTCCAAATTTCTTCATCAATTTGCTTAATCCACGTAGGTGCACAGACTTTTGAGGCCTCCATCAATGAGACCATTACCATTTGCTTTCTTTCTAAAGTGCACTCTTCCATACAGACTGCAAGCGTCTGTAATTTTTCTACGAATATATTACGTGCCGTTACCTGGTTCGTCATCGCTACATATTTCTCGGGTAGATGAATATCTTCTTCAAGCCATCTTTGGAAAATTGTGATGTTGGTATCTCCTTCATCATCAGCTATTGTTTCAATGATGGTATTATCACCTGTTTGAATTTCAATAAGCCATGTCAAAAGCATTGCAGATGCATCAATTTCTTCAGCCTTCTGTTTTTCTTTAAGGGTGAGTTGTCGAAATTCGGGCTTTTGCTTTAGTGCATCTGCAGTAGGATGAGCCGCTGTCCATGAAATAGGTTCGTATTTTTTATCAGTCCATTCTTTAGCTAGATCGTCAGGCCATGGAGGTTTGGATAATACTTTAGCAAAAAGAAAGGGCACAGCGAGCCGAAAAGCTCCATAAATAACGTAGGTACTAGCGCACATCCATTTTACACGGTTGCTAAGGTTTATTTTATCCCAAGTGCATAATCCCACGATTCCCAAAATGAGAAGCGCAAGATCTTCGATCTTTGAAGCTCTAAATAAAATATTTTTTGAAATTGAAGCGGGACGAAACGATACATTTTCAAGTGCAAGTGTAAGCATAATGAAAACATTTTAACATAAAAGAGAAAAACCCTCAAGATCTCTTGAGGGCAATAGTCTAAGCAAATCGATTCGAAATATTATTACTAGGTTATCTGGACTGCGCCCAGCGCTTATTATAGTTGGCTTTAGTAGGACTAATCGTCTCTGCTTTCTTACGCAGAATCTCCGCCATCTTGTTCATCCGCTTCTCATTAGAAAAGTTTACAGGAACATCGCCATGATCGAGCTTCTCTGCCCAAATTAGGAGACTTTGTAGAGAATCTTTTAACTCTCCACCGAGCATAATATTTGTTTGAAAACGGGCAAAATCAAAGAGAAAGATCAGTCGCGGAACCAGTCCCTCAATGTGCTCGTCACAAGATTCTTTCAGCTCTTTCTCATAATCTTTTAAAAAAGTACCAAACTCTTTGTCGATGTCGATATCTGGTGCTTGTTTTATCAAGCTATCCAATGCGTGCATCATTTTTTTATGACCTTCTGCCATTCTTCCCCCGGTTTAAAAGCAGACATTCTTAAAATAGGAATGTCTGCTCTGTAGTGGTTTCTATCTCTTTGCTTTTCTTTTTGTTGTTTTTCTTTTTGCTGCTGGCTTTCTTTTAGCTGTAGTTTTCTTTGCTGCTGGCTTTCTTTTCGCTACAGTTTTTTTCTTTGCTGGTGCTTTTTTCTTAGCAACAGGCTTTCTCTTTGCAACAGTTTTTTTCTTCGCTGGTGCTTTTTTCTTCGCTACTGTTTTTCTTTTTGCTGGTGCTTTTTTCTTTGCTGCAGGCTTTCTTTTTGCAACAGTTTTTTTCTTCGCTGGTGCTTTTTTCTTAGCTACAGTTTTTTTCTTTGCCGCTGGCTTTTTCTTTGCTGCTTTCTTGGTCTTTTTCATTGCACCATTTTTTGCAGCTGCAACAGATTCCTTACGAAATGTCTTTGCAAGCTTTGCGAATTTAATTGTATTTGTTCGTGTGCGCTGGCAAGCCGCTTTGTTGCCGCAGCAACCTTTCGCCAAATCTTTAGTCATTTGATCGAGCATTTTGCTCATCTTTGCCATTGTATCTTTTAATGCCACCGTTCCTCCAAAAGTTCTAGTTTTAGAATAGTCAACTATTCTTACTGTTAGTGGTTACTTTATTGAATAATTTTTATCACCAAATTGTGCAATCATTTTTTAAATAAAAGATG
>JAJFMI010000188.1 GCA_021772235.1 Chlamydiota bacterium | reverse complement strand
AACCTCTCGACCATTTTGTTGCGTTGTAAATGTCGCGATTGTCAAATGAATTTCACCGGGAGTCGTTTCTGCTGATGAGGCGATTGAGTAATAGCGAGGCTTCAAAGGAGGGAACTTGGGAACTTCTGATGCTCGCGTTATTCCTTCAGGAACGGAACTCAAATCGACTTCTTTTGTAAAATGCTCTCGAAGGCTCTCATCCCCCATAATTTCTAAAATGGCATCGACTCTTTCCTTAGGATTTTCAGGATAAATCGCAATTACAGACCCAGGAGTATAAGCAACTCCAGGAGCCTCTAAAACAATGTGGAAAGTGCGATTGCTCAGCGCATGGCGCTCCTTTAGGGAAGCGGTAACCACTTCTTTTATCCTAGGTATTTGCTTTCTTTTTTCTTCCGCATTTCCCGTTCCCAAAAAAAACAAAAATGCTAGAAATAGTATCCTAAAACTCCCCAAGCTTACTCTCCCAATTAATTGCAAAGATTTATTTTATCACAAATTGGAAAAACAAACTATTAAAATAATAATTGTATCATTCTATACGATAGTCATGCTTTTTCTGTAATTTCGATAGATTTTTCAATTAAATCATTGACAGTGGATTGACCCAAAACCGCGCCAGCTAATGTGAGCTGCGGATATTGTTCCTGAAGAACGTTTTGCAACTGTTGCAGTTTCTCATTATAGCCCACACAATATTCAATTTGTGAATTGGGATAGCGTTTGATAATTGCCACATCTGGTTTAACACCTATTCCCAAATGTCTATGAGCGCAACCATAAACACGCATAAGAATTTCCTCATCTGAAAGCTCAAAAAATTCGGGATGAAGCGCTCCTCCTAGCGTGTATGTCAATCGCGTTTGCCCTTCCTGCTTATTTTGCTGAGGAAAAATATGGGAATCAAAGATGGCATTTAAACAATCGTCTCGCTCGAGTGTAGGGACAAAATAGCCAATGCCTTTTTTCTTCAAAACAGGTTCTGTATAACCCAAATTCACTGTAATCAGCCCCGTCATTCTAGAGCTGCTGGCAAAATTTGCCATTTCCGGATGATCAACCGCATTTGCGAGTGAAGGTAGGGGCAGGGTAGAAAATACGCGATCAAATCCCAACTTCCCCTGATTTGTCAATACAGAGCCATCGGGAGAAATGGCTTGCACAGATGTACCACCTTTAAATTGCACTTGCGCTACTTTTAGAAGAGGCTCGATAAGAGCACTCATGCCTCCGCGAAGAGTAAAAAGATCGCTCTGCTCAATTGCATCGATGGGACAATGTCCTTGGTCTTCTCGGCGCAAGCGCATCCCCCGGGTGATTGACCCAAAATCTTTTTCAAGCTGTTTAAAACGACGTAGCGTCACCCAGGCTGAAAGATTACGCACATCTCCTGCATGCGCACTCAACATCATCGGTTCTAAAACTTTTTCCATTGACCCACGCCCAAAACGTCTGGAACCAAAAGCATATACACTCTCATCATCTTCATTTTTGGGCTGTTTCCATTCGCTCAGCAGTCCGCTGTAAATAGCACGCGAAAGAGAGGAGTAAAACAGAGCAAAAGGATTATAAGTAAAAGTTTGCAAACGTTCATCAAGCCAGAAATAGCGCTTAAAATTGGCAGGCGCATAAGAGATCACTTCACTTTCAAGCCCCAAATCTTTAATCAACTGGATAAGCGGAAACGATCTCTTCGTATAGAAAATAGAAGGCCCTTGCGAAAAGAAAAAATCACTTTCCTCAACAGACGAAAGCGCACCACCAGCACGTTCTGCCTGATCCACTAATGTGATTTCACAATCGGGCCATTTCTTGCGCAAGTAATACGCCAACGACAGGCCCGCAATTCCACTACCTAAAACTCCAATCTTCATAAATTGGAGTTATAGCATTTTATTTATTTCTTAATGCAGACGATTTAGGATCGCATCGACGGTAAAGCCAAACTCTTGGGCAAGATCACTTGCCGGGGCAGATTCACCAAAGCCTTCCATACAAATTGTGATGCCATCTGGGCCGATCCAGCGATGCCAGCCTTGCGCAATGCCCGCTTCGATAGAAACGCGTTTACCTACGTTTCCTCCAAGTACGCTGTCGATGTACTCTTTCGGCTGGGTTGCAAAAAGATCCATGCAAGGCATAGAAACAACACGGACTTGTTTTCCTTGGCGCTCTAAGGCTGTTGCTGTATCAAGCGCTAATGAGACTTCTGAACCGGTTGCGATAAGACAGTAATCCGCTTGGTCTTTTTCTTTTTTCAGAATATAACCGCCGCGACCTACGCCATTTTCAAAGGAGAGTGCGCGTGATTGTGAAAGCTCTGGAAGATTTTGCCTGGAAAGAATAATCGCAGAGGGGCCTTGGTATTTCAACATCGCCCACCAGCTCGCTTTGACTTCCCAGCTATCTGCAGGGCGGAAAACGTGGAGTTTAGGAATAGCTCTAAGAGCGGCAAAATGTTCCACAGATTGGTGTGTCGGGCCATCTTCTCCAAGGAAGATGGAGTCGTGGGTAAATTGATAAAATGTGTGGTAACCGGAAAGTGCGGCAAGACGCACGGCGTTGCGCATGTAATCGGAAAACGTAAGGAATGTGCCTACAAATGGCAGAATCATATGCGTTTGAAAAAGTCCGGCTGCGATGGCAGCCATGCCAAATTCACGCACGCCATACTTAATATTGCGGCCTTTAAAATCGTGAGGGGCAATAAGCGGATAGGTCTCCATCATTGTTTTGTCTGAGCCGGAAAGATCAGCTGATCCTCCGTAGAGAAATGGCAGTGCTTCGCCCAATTTTTGCAGGACTTTGTTTGAAGCGCTACGCCCGGCGATAGAATCTTTTCCCATTTCTAAATCAGCGAGTTCTTTTTCAAGAGAATCAGGAATAGTACGGTTGATCATCGCATCGAACTCTTTTGCAAGCTCTGGATTTTCGGTTTTCCAGGCAGCAAACATCTGATTCCACTCTCCTTCGGCTTGCAGGTCGCGCTTCTGTTTCTCTTCGAAAAACGTAATGACGCTTCCCGGTACATAAAAATCTTCTTCAGGAATACCGAGGGCTTCTTTTGTCAGTTTTATCTCTTCAGGTCCAAGTGGCGAGCCGTGTACTTTATGCGAGTCCGCTTTATTTGGCGATCCAAATCCAATTGTTGTGTGCGCAATCACAAGCGTCGGCTTTTGCTGACTGCTTTGTACTTGACTTAAGCAACGGTCGACTTGCTGAATATCATTTGCTTCCATCTCAAATACATCAAAGCCGTAAGCTTTAAAGCGCGCAGCGGTATCTTCTGAGCCGGACTGTGCGAGAGGTCCATCAAGGGTAATTTTATTGGAATCAAAGATGAGGATGAAATTGTCGAGGCCAAGGTGCCCAGCTAAACTACACGCCTCATGCGATATGCCTTCCATTAGACAGCCATCGCCACAAAGGCAGTAAACTTTATTATTAAAAAGGGTGAATTTTTCCGTATTGAATTTTTCGGCTAAAATTTTCATTCCGAGAGCTTGTCCAACGGCGTTGCCAATTCCTTGGCCAAGAGGGCCTGTTGTCGCTTCGACTCCAGGTGTCATATGGAATTCAGGGTGACCAGGAGTTTTTGAGTGGAGCTGGCGAAAGTTTTTTAGCTCGTCCATCGGCAGATCGAAACCGGCTAAATGCAAACAAGAATAGAGCCACATCGAACCATGTCCTGCAGAAAGGACCAAGCGATCTCGACCGACCCAATCGGGATTTTTCGGATTGTGGCGCATTAAGTGACCATAGAGGTAAGCGCCGATTTCCGCGCAGCCTAGCGGCATGCCCGGGTGACCCGAGTTGGCCTTTTCTACTCCCTCAATGGAGAGTCCACGAATAGTCGTTGCGATTTTCTCTAATTCTTTTTTTAATTCTTGATCCATGGGGCTTGCCTTTCTATAGTAAAACGTCTATTTTTATACATGATACATCACTACAAAATCTACATTTTTTATGGATACAGCCCAAATACGAAAAAAATTTTTGCAATACTTTGCCGACCGGAAGCATGAAATCGTCACCTCCTCACCCGTCGTGCCACACGACGATCCGACGCTTTTATTTACCAATGCGGGTATGAATCAGTTTAAAGATGTCTTTTTAGGCAAAGCGACGCGCGAATATAAACGCGCCACGACGTCGCAAAAATGTGTCCGCGTCGGTGGCAAGCATAACGATCTTGATAATGTTGGTTTTACGGCGCGTCATATGACATTTTTTGAGATGCTCGGCAACTTTAGCTTTGGCGACTATTTCAAAAAGGAAGCGATCGCCTTCTCTTGGGAGCTCACCACAGAAGTTTTTGGCTTTGATCCAAAACGCATTTGGGTTTCTGTCTATGAAGAGGATGATGAGAGTTACGAGATTTGGAAGGAGTTGATTGGCGATGAGCGTTTGGTTCGCATGGACGCTAACGAAAATTTCTGGTCGATGGGCGATGTCGGCCCCTGCGGCCCCTGCTCAGAACTTCTTTTTGATCGCGGTCCTGAATTTGGCAATGGCAACGATCCTCTTAGCGATACTACGGGTGAGCGTTTCCCCGAGTTTTGGAATCTCGTTTTCATGGAATCCAATCGAGACAAGTCGGGCAAGATGACCCCTCTACCGCAACAATCTGTCGACACGGGCGCCGGTTTAGAGCGCGTTTCCATGTTTCTCAAAGGTTACAATTCAGTTTTTGAGACGGATGTCTTACGCACAATCATTGCTCAGGTTGAAGATCTCTCCGGAAAAAAATATGAGCCCCAAGATAAACACCTCGCTCCCGCATTTCATGTTGTCGCTGATCACATTCGCACTTTATGTTTTGCTATCGCCGACGGCGCAGAGCCAAGTAATGTCGAGCGCGGCTATGTGCTGCGCAAAATTTTGCGCCGCGCAGTGCGCTACTCCAAGCGTTTGGGGTTAAAAGAACCTTTCCTAGGAAAACTTGTACCCACACTTGCAAAACTCATGGGCGAGGAATTTCCTGAGCTTAAAACGCATGAGGCACGAACAATAGAAATTTTGCAGCGTGAAGAGGAGAGTTTTGCCAAAACGCTAAAACGCGGCGGCGGCATTCTTTCACAAATTATCGAAAAAGCCGAAACGCGCAAAGAGCGTGCGATCACGGGTGAAGAGGCGTTTAAGCTAAAGGACACTTACGGATTTCCCATTGAGGAGATCATCCTCATTGCTAAAGATCAGGAGCTCACTGTCAACTTAGATTCTTATGAGCTTTTGGAAAAACAGGCAAAAGATCGTTCACGCAAAGCGAATAAAGTGGAAGGCCAGGCCGTTGATGAAGGCACTTATAAATCGTTTGTAGAAAATGAGGGCGCGACACAATTTGTTGGTTATGATCAAGTGGCAGTTGAGGCAAGTATCACAGGCATTTTTGTTGATGGCAAACTTGTCGACACTTTAGAAGAGGGCGCGCAAGCAGCGATCGTTTTAGATGAGACACCTTTCTACGCAGAAAAAGGGGGCCAAATTGGTGACACCGGAGAGCTTGTTCACAAGGGAGCGCACTTTTTTGTAGAAGATACCATTTCGCCCTATCCTGGATTGACACTGCATCGCGGGAAATTGAAAAGTGGCGTCATTTTGCAGGGCGAACCGGTAAAAGCAGAGGTGGATTGCAGGCGCAGAAAACGCATTGCGGCTCATCATAGCGCGACGCATTTGGTGCATTGGGCACTGCAGCAAGTTTTAGGCGAACACGCAGAACAAAAAGGCTCGCTTGTCGCTCCCGATCATTTACGTTTTGACTTTTCTCATCACAAACAAGTGACTCCGGATGAATTGCGCACCGTAGAAGAACTCGTCAATGCGAAAATTCGCGAAAACCTTCCTGTTGAAACGGAAGAGATCACTTTTGATGAGGCGCAAAAGCGCAAAGAGATTAAACAGATCTTTGGCGAAAAGTATGGCAAGAGCGTGCGCGTTGTTACGCTGGGCGAATATTCTAAAGAGCTCTGCGGTGGTACGCATATCGATCGCCTCGGCTCTCTTGGTTATTTCCGCATTACAAAAGAGTTAAGCGTCGGTGCTGGCATTCGTCGTATTGAAGCTTCTTGCGGCCTTTTAGCCGAAAGTTTTGCTTACGATAAGGAGTTCAAGCTTTGCGACCTAGCCGAAAAATTGGGTTGTAAACCTGAAAAATTGCTTGAACGTACTGACAACTTGCTTGCTGAGTTAACCGCATTGAAAAAGAGTTATAAGCAGATGCGTTCTTCGCACATCAAAGAGCTTGCCAAAGAGCTAAAATCGCGTGTGGAAACAGCGGGTAACATCCAGCTATTAACTGCTAAAGTTGATCTCACTCCAGATGAGATGGCAACCTTTGGCAATGATCTCATGGGACAGATCAAATCGGGTGTGATCTTGCTTGCGGCGGAAATTGAAGGGCGCTGCCAACTGCTGCTAAAAGTATCGCCTGATTTAACAAGCAAAGGCGTAGATGCAAAAAAACTCATCCGTGAAATCG
>JAJFMI010000187.1 GCA_021772235.1 Chlamydiota bacterium | reverse complement strand
CAACCTTCCCCGTTATTTCCGTGCCCTTTTGTCTCGGGCTTCTTCGTATTTCGTCATTTACATCAGGGAACCTGCAAAGGTTCATCCCGAAATCTGGACCAGTATAACATTCTTCAACTACCACTTCTGCAGCACCTTTTTCTGCCACCTCTTTGAGATAATTGTGACCATCCACCTTCTCACCTTTCAAGGCAAAAAAAGTCCCGCCCAACTCTACCATCCGACTATCAATTGCAACTTTCATGATTTCAGATCATACTCGACACGAAACTCCATTGCAAATCTGAATATATCCTTACTTTCAGCCGAATTTGGATATTTTAGGGGGTTATTTCAGCCAATTTCGGATAAAAGTAGGGGTGTTTTTCGCAACCGGTTAATAATCAACAACAAATGCGATTTCATGAAAATTTGTAAAATAATCCCATATCCGGGTATATTCTTACTAGTGTCTAGTCCTATAAATTCTTCAGCCTAGAACGGCACTAAATCCAATGGGATTGAACCATCCCCGAGGGTTTGGCATTGATTTAGGCAGAAAATTTATAGGACCAGACACTTTTACGGTGGCATAGCCAAGCGGTAAGGCCGGGGCCTGCAAAGCCTCTATCCCCAGTTCGAATCTGGGTGCCACCTTTTTTTATGTCTGTTCAAGCATCAACTATTACTTATAGAGAAAAATTAGAAGACTGTTTCGTTTCGACAACAGGAACTCTAGACCAGATCAACATGATTGATGATCTGGTAATACGAGCTATCTACGAAATTTTTCAAGCATACAAAAACCGGCACAAAGATATCTGCCGGTATAAAAGTGTAAAGCATGTACAATATACTCTGAAATTTCAAAACAGATCACCGGGCGAAAAAGGAGACTATCTCACAAGAGAAACAATCAATTCTGCAGGAAAAGTTAAAGTAGAAATTACTTGCTGTAAACGAACACCGCTTCCCAAAACGTGGCTATTTAGCCGAGAATAGAATGCTTTATATTGTTCCCACACCCATTGGAAATTTAGAAGACATCACCTTGCGCGCGATTCGTGTGTTAAAAGAGTGTGATCTTATTCTCTGCGAAGATACGCGCCATGCAGGCATCTTACTAAAGCATTACGATATTGCGACTAAAACCATCTCCTTTCACAGTTTTTCTGAAGCAAAACGCGAAGAAGAAATCATCGAACGCTTGCAGAAAGGAGAAAATATTGCCTTAATTAGTGATGCGGGTACGCCGCTCATTCAAGATCCAGGAATGCGTCTTGTGACAAAGTGTCACAAGCAAGAAATTGCCGTCACCTCTCTACCTGGAGCTTGCGCCATTCCGACTGCACTTTCCCTTGCCGGCTTAGAACCAACACCTTTTCAGTTTCTTGGGTTTGTTCCCAAAAAACCAGGCGAAATGAAGCGTCTTTTCGCAAAAGCCTATTGCTATCCAGGCCTTACGCTTTTCTATGAAACGCCCCATCATATTGTGAAATGCTTAGACGCTATGCCCACAGACATGGAAGTTGTGATCTGTCGCGAGCTTTCTAAAAAGTTTGAAGAGCATCTTTCAGGTACGGCAAAAGAGCTTCTAGCGCACTTTCAACAGAAAACGCCCAAAGGCGAAATGGTATTGATTATAAAAGGAGCTGGTCAGACAAAAGCTTTTGAAGAGTGTTCGGCAGATGAGTTGCGCATCAAACTAGAAGAAGAATTTACTCTCATGCGCAAAGAAGCGATTAAAGTCGCTGCAGAGCTCAAAGGCATCTCGAAAAAAAACCTCTACAAATAACTTTTACTTTGGAGCGCCTTCATGATGAAAGTATTTTGCTACAAATGCTCTGTCATTTTTTTCTGTACCTCCGCATTTAAAGATCACAGACTTAAATTTTTTGGGGCTAACTATACTTTCCTCTATTGCTAGAAGTACATTGTCTTTTTTTATTACATCTCTGATTTTTTTCGCTGCACACCTCGCAGGAAAAGACTCTTCGGCTTCTAGCGCTCTTCCCACTACCTCTATAAGTGCTTCGTCTTTTTTTCTCACATCTCCGATCTTCTCCGCCGCATACTTCGCAGAGATAAATTTTTTGGCTTTTAGCGCTCTTTTCATTATATGAAAAAGCATCACATCTTGTTGAGCACACTTGCTTATTTTACTCGCTGCCTCAACCGCAAGATTAATGTAATACGTTGCAAATACTTCATCTATTTTCCCTCCATCTTCCACCTTATCGGCAGCACACTTCGAACGGATAAACCCTCCGGCTTTTAGTGCTTCTTTTGCTATTGCCACAAGTACTTCGTCTTTTTTTCCTGCATCTCCGATCTTTTCCGCTGCATACTTTGCATAGGAAAAATCTTTAGCCACTAGCGCCACTTTCGCTTTAGCTGCGAATGATCCGTCTTTTTTTCCTCCATCTTCCACCCTATTTACTGCACGCTCCACAGAAATAAACTCTCGTGCGATTCCATCAAATTTTCCAATTCTATTCATATCTTATAGTTGTCAGTTATTCTTAATTGGGGACACGCCCTAGTCTACAAAGTTCTTTACCGAAAACAACGCAAAATCTCTCGCGGCCGGGCTATTTTAAATCGCTCAATATTAATAATATGGATCGATTTGAAATAGTTCAACCCCGTGGATTTGGCCCCGTTTTAGATTGAATAATTTTCGAATCGGTCTTTACTATAGTAGATAGATGAAATTTTTTTAAAATAGAGCGTAAAGAGCGCCGTTAAAAACCACTTTTTGATTTTACTTGGGTATAGCGTTTCATCGATTCTTGATAGGCTTTTTGGTAAGTATCAAGATTTTTTGTGTGGGATTTGATTGCTGAAAGCAGTTCACGTTTCGCTGCGATCATCTCCGCTTTTGCTTCTTCAACGTTTTTTGAAACGTTGATTTCAAGATTTTGTCTTCTCTCTTGGAGCTGCTCAATTCGTACTCGTTTTTCTGCGATTGCTATTTCATACTCTTTTAACTTCGCCTCTCCCTCTTTGCGAAGGCGGGAAAGTTGATGTCTTATTGGGATCATCGCTTCTTTTTTTTCTTTATAACGGAGCTGACTCTGCTCCAACTCATATCCAACTACTGTCGAATTGCGCATACGAGTGAGCTCTTTTTTCACTTTAGCAAATCTCTCTGAGCTCTCCTCAAGTTTTTTCTCAAGACCTTTAGAATAAAGCTGATAGTGATTTTCAAGAAGCTCTGCCTCACCTTTTTCTTTCAACAATTCTCTCTCTACTGAGATATATTCTTTGCGAACGTCAGAGTAATCAGTTGCAAAAACTGAAACAAAAGCAAATAAAGAAAAAACAATACAACGCATAGAAACTCCTCTATCTTTAATCTACTACAATTAGACTGTATTGAAAATAGGAAAAATTTACCCCACGCGAGCCTGAAATGTTGAATTTACTTGGGGTTAAATCTCTGCTCGAGTAAAAATAGAGAGATAATTCGTGAGGATCAAAATGACGGTAGCTAAGGAACTTTTGTTTGAAGAAGATGCAAGAAGCAAACTCAAAGAGGGTGTGCGTAAGTTACGCGATGTGGTCGCTCCCACTTTAGGTCCTAAAGGCCGCTCTGTTGGTCTAGATGTCGCTTGGGGCGCGCCCAAAATCACGAAAGATGGTGGTAGTATTGTGAACGATATTGAAGATCGCGATCAATATTGCAACATGGGGATTTCCATCGGAAAAGAGGTGGCGCAAAAAATTAAAGAACGCTGTGGTGACGGGACTACAACGGGTATTCTTCTTTTAGACTGTTTGGTTTCTGAAGGGGTAAAGCAAATTGCAGCTGGTCATAGTCCAATCCTGCTCATGCGCGGTATGGAAAAAGCGCTGCAGGTCGTTTTAGAAAAAATTAGCGAGAGCGCAACAAAAGTGCAGGAACAGGTCGAGTCGATTGCTACGGTTTCTGCCTCGTGTGATAGGGAAATTGGAAAATTAATCGCTAGGGCTTTTACCAAGGCGGGAAATTCTGGCGTCATCACGATTGAAGAGGGGCGCGGCACGGAGAGCGAAATAAAATCTGTTGAAGGGATGGAAATTCCCCGCGGCTATTTGAGTCGTCACTTCTGCACGGATGAATCGCAAGCCGTATTGGAAAGTCCCAAGGTGTTGATTACAGATAAGAAGATCTCTTCAGTGCAGGAAATTCTGCCTATTTTGCAGGCAATTTCAGGGACGGGTTTCCCACTTTTGATTATTGCTGATGATATCGAGGGCGACGCTCTCTCTACTCTGGTAATCAATCGTCTGCGTGGCTCTCTGCGTGTTGTTGCGATAAAAGCGCCGGGTTTTGGCGATGACCGCAAAGCGCAACTTGAAGATTTAGCCGCGCTTACTGGGGCAACTTGTGTCTCTGAAGATAAAGGCCTGCTGTTAAAAAATGCTGATGTTGATGTTCTGGGTACGGCTGGCCGTGTTGAGGTAGGAAAAGATCACACGCTCATCCTAAATGGCGGTGGCAATACTGTAGAACGTGTTGCGCAGATTGAAAATGAACTCAACTCTTGTGATTCACAATATGAAAAAGAGAAGCTTGAAAAGCGCAAAGCAAAACTGCTTGGTGGAGTTGTGGTCATTGAGGTGGGCGCGCCAACAGAAGTGGAGATGAAAGAAAAGAAACAGCGTTTTCAGGATAGTTTAAATGCGACTCGTGCGGCAATGGAAGAGGGTGTTGTTACAGGCGGCGGCATAGCACTCGTACACGCAGCAGATGCGATTAAAAATTTGGAACTTTCTGCTGAGGAGAAAGTGGGGGCAAACATTTTAGCAAAAGCGTGCGAGGCGCCTTTTTGCCAAATTGTGGAAAATGCTGGTTTTGAGAGCGCTCCTCTTCTTGTGGAAGCAAAAAAAGGGAATGGAGCATTTGGATTCAATGCAAAATCTGAAAAAATGGAAGACCTCTTGCAAGCGGGTGTGATCGATCCAGCTAAAGTTGTAAAAGAGTCTCTCAAATGCAGCGTTTCAGTTGCAGGGGTCATTTGGCGCTCCGAAGCACTTATTGGAAATTGTGAATAAAGCGATTCTTCTTGCACCAGATGGAATTGGTGATGGTCTACTCATGATGATTGCACATCATCAGCTGAAAATTGCTGGCTATGATGTGACGCTCTATCATGAAAAAGCGGCGCTTCTCTGCCCTCTTTTTCCTGAGAGTAAAATTGCTCTACCGGGAGACATTCCTCCTTCAGATTTACTGATCGTTTTGAACGATAACTCCAAACGAGCCTGGGACCTGATCCGCAATCGCGAAAAAACTCCCGAATTGCGTTTCCTTTTCCCCACTCCCTGCAAAGCGATGCAACCAAAAGATTTTCTTTTCTCTCCCAAAAAACCGGTTGCCACAAATATCCAAGAAGCACTTAAGGATATTCTAGGTAAGCCTGTCACAAAAGAAAATGGCTTGTATGTACCAAGAAATGCAAAAGCGAAAAAGCGCATTTTGATTCATCCCACTTCGGCAGATGTTAAACGCAACTGGCTCCCGAGACAGTTTATGGACCTCGCGCGGCAATTAAAGCGTAAAGGTTTTACGGTTGCCTTTGCAACAAGCCCTGAAGAGCGTCCCTACTGGAAATTTGTCGAAAGAGAATTTCTTCTGCCAGAATTTTCAAGTCTTTTAGACATGGCCTCCTTCATCTCCTCTTGTGAAGTGCTCATCGGAAATGATTCTGGTATTGGTCATCTCGCCTCAAACATTGGTGTTCCAACGTTTACCATCTCTGGAAATAAGAAACGCGTTCAACTCTGGCGGCCAGATTTCACAAAGGGAGAAATTGCAACGGTCCCCTTTCCCCTCCCCAATTTCAAAGGCATTAATTTTCGTATGCGCGAAAACTTCTGGCAGTGCTTTCTCCCTGTAAAATCTGTAACAAAAAAGTTTCTAAAGTTTTATGAAAAATGCGGCCTTAATTCCCTGTAGAGGCTTAGGCGATGGGATCATTTTTACAATTGCAGCAAACTACCTAAAAAGCGAAGGGTTTCGGGTAACGATCTTTCATGATGCTCTTTTGGGCTTGCAACCGTGGCTTCCCGATTTTTCTATTCAGCCAGAAGACGCTTTTCATGAAGAGTTTGCGCGCATTCTCTACCAAAATGAAAATGCCCCTCGAGCAAAGAAATTTCGCGCATTGCCGAGTGTAGAAATTCTCTATCACAATCATGAGTGTAAAAAACATCCGCCGCTACGATCTAAGGATGTTTTGATTGGCACGAAAGGACCGATTGCTGCCAGTTTGGCAAAGGCTTTGGGTGTTCCCTGCAAAAGTGGCTTATCTCCTCCAAAAAATCTTACCTATAAAAAACATCCCAAACGTATCGCGATCCACCCCACAAGTGCGGATAGCTCACGGAACTGGCCAAGGGAGAAATTCGAATGCCTGGCAAAAAGATTGCAAGAAAAGGGCTTTGATCCACAATTTGTGATGTCCGCTAAGGAGCGTTGGAGTGAGGAAGTCCCACTTTTTTCTTCACTTACAGAAACAGCCCAATTTCTTTTCGAGTCAGGGGGATTTATCGGAAATGACTCAGGTTTAGGACATTTAGCTTCTGCATTAGGTCTTCCGACCGTTACGCTCTCCAACCGCCGCAACCATATTTCTCTCTGGCGCCCCAGTTTTTGTGAAAATCGCGTGGTGGTGCCCTCCGCCTTATTTCCAAAGGGTTATCGAGAAAAACAATGGAAGAAACTAATTAAAGTTAAAAATGTTTGTAATACTATTTCAGAGTTATTATAATAATAATTATGAAGAATTCACCACATAAATATAATCATAAACGTAATAAGCTTGTTCGCAAAAACATGAAACCCCCTTACACGGCTGATACTGAACAGCAAACCATAGAAAACATCGAAAAAAATTACCAGAAGCCAAGCCTTGACCCCTCAAAAGCCAAACGCGAAGAGCACCTATCGCAAGAACTCAATGCGATGAAGAAGACGATGCGCAGAAAAAAGGCTAAGTCCTTTAAAAAGAAGCGCTCGAAGAGACAAAATTCCAATGAAGTCGATTATCAAACTGAGCCAGAGCACATCCATTCTGAAGGGACGCGCTGGATGAGTGTTGTCCGCAAGCAGACAATTGATCGCGGTAAACGTATCGTTAACAAGGTGCTGAAAAGAAAGTAATTTGGTATACTGGCTCTTCTATGAAGGGCCCTATTCGCATTGCACATATTTCCGACCTGCATTTTTCAAAAATCTGCTTAAATCCGTTCCAGATTTTTTCTAAACGGATTTTAGGCAATGCCAATCTGCTTTTAAAACGCGGTCGTATTTATCTCAATGAAAAGCCCTTTTCTCTTCTCGATCTTTTTATAGAAAAAGGCGTTACAGATGTCTTTATCTCAGGCGATTTAACGACAACTTCACAGAAAAGCGAATACAAGCTCGCTCGCAAATTCATTGCAAAACTGCAAGAAAAAGGATTACGAGTAACGGCAATTCCAGGAAACCACGACCACTATACGTCAGGCGCAGTGCGCAGGCGCGCTTTCTATCAAGAGATGCCCAAAGAAGTTTGCAACAGCTCTTTTGCTTTAGGAGATCACTTTTGGGTCGTGGCACTGGATACGTCGATGTACACGCCTTTTGTAGATGCAACAGGAGATTTCACAGTAGAAATTGAAAAGCAGTTGCGTAAAACCCTTCGGGAAATACCCGCGGGTAAAAAAGTTCTTTTGGTCAACCACTTTCCCTTCTTTAATAATGATAAGCACAAAAGACGCTTGATCGGTGGTGATCGACTCGCAAAGCTTTTGCGCACATTTCCAAATGTTCTTTTTTATCTGCATGGACATACACACAGACGCACAATTGCCGATTTACGCGCCGACAGTTTACCAATCGTCTTAGACAGCGGCAGCGTCTCTCACGCGCACCACGGCTCCTGGAATCTTATTGATCTTTCCAAAAGCAAAGCTCTTGTTGAAGTTTTCGAGTCAAAGGATCGCCATGGGAATAATTGGACTTGTGTCCAAAAGGAAACTTTTTCCTATGAGTGATCAGTGGTATGCCGACGGATTGCGGTTTAAATGCACAGAATGCGGTGGCTGCTGCACTGGTAGCCCTGGATATGTTTGGTTGGAAGAAAAAGATATTGATACGCTCATTTCCAAGCTGAAAATTTCAAGGCAAGCTTTTTTGCGAAGATACACAAGGCAGGTTGGAGAACGTCTTTCCCTTCTTGAAGATCCGAAAAATTTTGACTGTGTCTTTTTAGAAGAAAATCGCTGCACAGTATACGACGCAAGACCCACACAATGCCGCACCTTTCCTTTTTGGCCCTCTCTTTTACGTTCACGAAAAGACTGGGAAAATGCACGTAATTATTGCGAAGGCATTGATCACCCAGATGGTGAAATATTCTTGCCTAATAATTAACTTTCCGTTAAGTTTGGCTTTTTAAATTGAAGTTGAATTTTGAATTTACACAAAATCTTAAGGATTACTAGGCGCAGCCATGCGGCAGCGCCTTTTTTTTCAGGACAACGACACTTAGGTGTTGTATTAGCAACAATAGGCTGGTGTTCTCTATCTGTAGTATTAACTCTCCTTCCCAACACTATCCCTCTTTTTGAGGGGAGAGGAGCAGTAAATCTTTTCTTCTTTCACTTATCCATAACAATTACATTTTTTCTCTTTGGTCTTCCTTACGGAATCAGCTTTTTCACCTGCAATAAACCGATGTTAGTCGTGTTTCGTGGCGTCCTTGCTGAGGTTGGTCTTTTTGTCTTTATCTTCTCGAAAGTATGGTCGCCTGAAACCGACCGCTCCCTTCTTTATACGATTGACCCTATTTGGGCTGCTATTACGATCCTCCTTGCCAAGGGTAAAATTACAAAACTTTCTTGGACTGGAATTTTTACATCGGTTATCGGTGTTTGCGTTATCTACTACACAAGCGAGCATATTTGGGGCGATTTCAAGACCTTCTCTTCTGGAATATTTTCAGGCGCCCTCGTTACAGTAAATATTTTAATTTTACACTCATTAATTAAGACCGAACATACAAGTCGAATAGGCTTTTACCAAGGAATAATTGGATCTGTTTTTTCGCTATGCATTCTTATTTTTCACTCCTCTGCTGGACCGTTCCAATTCCCAACAATGCAGGAAATTATTATCTCTCTCTTCTTTGGCGTTGCTTACTCATTTGCACTATTCTGCTTTATTCAATCGGCATTTTATATCGAAGCTTTTGTGATTAGAGTCACAAGCTATTCACTGATATTTTTTACAGAATTTATGAAATGGACAATCAC
>JAJFMI010000186.1 GCA_021772235.1 Chlamydiota bacterium | reverse complement strand
CATGTATACCTCCGAAAAAAAAGCTGCGCCGCCTCAAAGGCAGAGCAGCTTTCTGTTTAACTGGATTATTACGCAATCGTTACTGTGTGCTTCGACCCTAACGGCTGTTTTGTGTTAGGTTGTGTATTTTGCAGAACAAACAATGCTGCTTTTTCTGTTCTTTCTGTTTGTGGGTTTTGCGTTTTTCTAAAAAGCGTTTCAGTTGCTGTCCCACTACTTTTTACTTCTGGTGACCATGCCATCTCGTACCTCCTGGTGTGTTTTTTTAAAAGAAGGTTGCTCCTTTTTGTTTTTTTGATCAAGGGTTTATGAAAAAAAAATAAAAAAAGCTTACATCCAGCCCTGAACGATTGGATATCGCCTGCCAACTCCGAAGGATTTTCGTGTGACGCGGAGGATTGGGGGGCCTTGTCGCCGTTTGTATTCTGCGCGATGAATGCGCTGTACCAGCCCCATTACGGTTTCAAGGGGGATTTTATGTTTCTGGGAAATTTCATCGATCGATAGGTTTTGCTCTACGTATCCTTGGAGTACTGCATCGACGATCCCGTACTCAGGTAGGCTGTCGCTATCTTTTTGGTCGGGACGCAACTCGGCACTTGGGGGGCGATCGATTATGCCGTTCGGTATGATTTCTTTTTCACGATTGATATAGCGGCAAAGTTTATATACTTTGGTTTTCATCACGTCGCCGATCACGCCAAGTCCTCCGCACATGTCTCCATAAAGTGTGCAATATCCGAGTGCGGTTTCACTTTTATTTCCTGTGCTAAGTACGATGTAACCGTGTTTATTCGATAGGGCCATTATGATGATGCCGCGTATGCGCGCTTGCATATTTTCTTCTGTGACATCGATCGGTTTATTGCCAAAATAGGGTTTAAGCAAGAAGACAAAGCTATTGAAGGGCTCTTCAATTGGGATGTGTAGCGTTTCTATTCCGAGGTTTTTTGCTAGGGTTTCAGAATCTGTGACGCTCTCTTTACTTGAGTATTGTGATGGCAGCATGATCCCAAGTACGTTTTCTGCTCCTAGGGCTTCTTTTGCAAGGCATATGACGAGTGCTGAATCTATGCCTCCAGAAAGTCCCAGGCACGCTTTTGTAAAGCCCTGTTTCTGAAAGTAATCGCGCACGCCCATCACTAGTGCTCTATAAAGGTCGCCCAGTGGATCATATTCAAAAGAGCAGGTGCATGTCGGGGCATCGATATCGATTGCCATGTAATCTTCTTCAAACCCTTTTCCCAGTTGACGCAGTGTTCCATTGGCATTTACGCATACGCTGTACCCGTCAAATAGAATTTGATCGTTACCTCCTACTTGGCAGCAGAGGATCACGGGGCAATTTAGGGTTTTGGCGGCTTTAGCACAGACTTCGACGCGTGTGTCTGGTTTTTGATATTGGTAGGGTGAGGCGGAGAGGTTCAGCAGGAGGTCGATATTTTCTTTTTTTAGTTCTTCGATGGGGTCGCGCAGGTATTGTGCGGGTCCTGTTTGCCGCGCGTGTTGCCAAATGTCTTCGCAAATGATCACGGCAACGCGTTTGCCTTCAACTTCAATTACACAGAGTTCTTTTCCTGGATCAAAGTAGCGTCTTTCGGTAAATACGTCGTATGTGGGAAGCAGCCATTTGTCATAAAATCGGAGCAATTTGCCGTTGGAGATGATGGCAGCGCTGTTGTAAAGACCGTTCACTCCCCCATCTGTATTGCGACGCACGAGTCCTACAAATACAGTCAGGTCATGCGATTCTTTTACTATTTTTTCCAGATGCTCGGTCATGCTTTCGATAAATGTATGGTGGTAAAGCAGGTCTTCGGGCATGTAGCCGCAGATGGTCATTTCAGGAAAGAGTACGATTTTCGATCCCGATTTGCGCGCGCGCTCCATGTCACGCACGATTTTTTGGGTGTTGCCGTCAAGGTCACCGATTTTTAAGTTGAGTTGAGAGACAAATATTTTCATGAGCCAAAGTCGTCCAGTATTATGCTTTCGCGTTCCACGCCGTAACTATCGAGCAGTTTCATTACGCTCTGATTATGCAGGGGCGGTCCACATACATAATAGAGACAATTTTCCGGTTCGTCCATTTTTTTCAGTTGTCCTATTTCAAATGCCTTAAAAAGATACCCTGTTTGCTCGGGGTCATCTCGCGGCCACTCATCTTCTTTTGTCGGTTCTGATAATACGAGGCGGTAGGTGAAGTTTTCATGGGCGCTATCAAGCGCGCGGAAGTCTTCTTCATAGATGTTTTCTTTTAGCGATCGAGCGCCATACCAGAGGGTCACTTTGCGGTTTGTCTTTTTATTATTGAAGAGGTCGAGGATATGGCTACGTCCAAAGGATGAGCCGGCACCGCCGATAAGAAAGACGAGTTCGCGATCATCGTCTATCATATGTGATTCGCCAAATGGTCCGGAAAGACGTACTTCATCTCCCTCTTTTAATGAGAAGGTGTAGGAGGAGCAGATGCCCCAAGGTAATTTTTTCTCGGGCGGTGTAGCGATGCGGATGTTGAATTTGATATGCTCTTCACCGGGATAGGAGGCCATTGAGTAGGCGCGGATCACTTCTTCTTCAAGGCCTGTGAAATCAATTTCGGTGTTGAAAAATCCAAATCTCTCCCAGTCGGTGTGGTACTTCTCTTCCATTGTCGCTTTCCAATCGGATGTGTTCGTGGCAAATTTCGGCACGTGAAATTGCAGGTAGTCGCCCGGCTGGTAATTTTCTAAGGCTTCTTTAGGGTAGGCGATGATGAGTTCTTTAATAAAGGTCGCTACGTTCTGATTAGAAACTACTCTGCCAGTGAACTCTTTTAAGGTAAGGAGGGCCTCAGGAATCTTGAGTTCCATGTCTCCTTTAACTTTACACTGGCAGGATAGTCGCCACCCATCTTTTAATTGGGTGTAGGAAAATGTTGCTTTGTCTGTTTCTAATATATCTTCGCTACTGTTAAGTATTTGAATTTTACACTGTTTACATGTGGCTTTTCCACCACAGGGTGAAGGTATCGCAATTCCCTCTGCTAGCAAGGCCGAAAGGAGCGTTTGCCCCGCCGATACTTCTTTCGTATCATCTTCATTGATTTTCAACTGCACTGGCTTTGTCGATACGAGATAGCGCCTCACTCCCAAAATCATAAAGGAGAGTAGAAGGCCGACTCCAACAAAACTAATCGAACTGACAAGAAGTAAAGTAAGGTCCATATACTACTAATAAAACATTTACTGTATTCTTGACACTCCTCTTTGGATCGGGTATGCTTTTTAGAATGAAACAACCCCGTGAACATTGGGGCAGCCGGCTCGGTTTGATCTTAGCTGCTGCCGGATCAGCTGTCGGTTTAGGAAGTATTTGGCGTTTTCCCTACATTGTAGGTGAAAATGGTGGTGGTGCTTTTGTCCTTCTTTATATTCTTTTTACTTTAATTTTAGGCATTCCAGTCTTTATTGCTGAGGTCGTCATCGGCCGCAAATCGCAAAAAGGTCCGATTCAAGCTTACTCAGATCTGCGCCCACAATCTGAAAATTGGAAGATGGTCGGATGGCTCAACATGTTCACCTGCTTCCTTATCCTCTCCTATTACTGTGTCATTGCGGGGTGGTGCACAAGTTATATTTTGATGTCTCTTGGAAAGTTTTGGGAGGGAAGATCGCCTTCAGAGGTGCAAAACACGTTTAACATTTTATCGGGCTCATCAGACATTAGTATCTTCTGGCTCTTTATCTATATTCTCCTGAATATCGGGATTGTTCTTGCTGGTATCCGCAAGGGTATTGAGCATTGGAGTCGCATCTTGATGCCCGCTTTTGTGGTCATTCTTCTTAGCCTTTTCGGCTACTGCATGTTTTTAAAGGGGTTCCCACAAGCTGCAAAATTTGTGCTCTATCCTGATTTCACTAAGCTCACTGCGAATAGTATTTTGCAAGCGCTCGGTATGGCTTTCTTTACACTAAGTGTCGGTTTAGGAATTATTCTGACCTACGGCAGTTATATGAAAGAGAGCGAAGATGTGCCTAAAATGGGTCTTACTGTAGCCGGTCTAACGATTGTGATTTCAATTATTTCTGCTCTGGTTATTTTCCCTATCGTCTTTACTTTCGATCTACCAGCTCA
>JAJFMI010000185.1 GCA_021772235.1 Chlamydiota bacterium | reverse complement strand
CTTTTGTGGGAAAAGCTGTTGCATCTGGCTTAGATGATCTTTACGGCTCGATTGCTTCAAGCATGTGTGCTTTAGCGGGTCCGCGACATGGCTGTGCTAATCAGGTTTCTCTAGAATTTGTGAATAGTATTTTGGAAGAAGCTGGAGAGCAAGCCTCGGAAAAACAGATCGAAGATCTTATTCGCAAACGAATCGCTGAGAAAAAACTGATCTTTGGATTTGGCCACGCCGTGCTTCGCGTAGAAGATCCGCGCGCGACCATAATGTATGATTATGCGGAAAAACACTTTCCCGATCATCCTCTTGTACGTACATCCCTTCTTCTTCGAAAAGCTGGTCCCACAGTTTTAAAAGAAAATCCCAAAATCCAAAATCCCTACCCCAACTTAGATGCTATTAGCGGCTCGATGCTTTCTGGTGCAGGTTTCCCTTACCCAGAATATTACACCATTCTTTTTGGTATTGCGCGCTCTGTTGGGATCGCCATTCAAATTGTTTATGAGCGACTCGAGGCACGCGATGGCAAGGGCACTCCCATTATCCGCCCTAAATATCTCTACAAAAAATAACAACTTAATCCATTAATAGTAAGGTTGTTGCTGAATTTATTAGCACCAAATCACAAGTAAGATGATTTGGTGCTAATGGATTTCTGTAAATTTACTAGCACCAAATTAGAAAAACTTGTTTTGGTGTAAGTAAATTTACTTGATTTTAGTAGCGCTAAATCGGTAAAATACTGATTTGGTGCTATATGGGATTTTTAGGAAGGAAGAAAGAGCTTGAGCTTTTACATCAAATTCGTGAGAGAAGGCCTTCTCAATTAATCGTAATGAGGGGGAGGCGACGTATTGGTAAGAGTCGTCTTGCCGAAGAGTTTGGAAAAAGTTTTCCATCTTCCTATTTTTTTACAGGTGTTGCTCCTCAACCAGGTGTAACTGCGCATAATCAACGAGAAGAATTTGCAAAACAACTGGAGGCACTTTTCAATATTCCTGCTCCCAAAGCTGATAGCTGGAGCGATCTATTTAGAGTTTTAGCGCGATTGATAGAAGGAAAGAATGCTCTTTTGGTTTTTGATGAAATTACTTGGATGGGAGGTAAAGATCCTTTATTTCTTGGGGTTCTTAAAAATGCGTGGGATCTTGAATTTAAGAAAAATTCCGATTTGTTTTTTATTTTATCGGGATCAATTTCAAGTTGGATTGAGAGAAATATTTTAAAAAGCACAGGTTTTTTAGGAAGGATTTCTCATGATCTTGTACTACGTCCGTTGTCGCTTGCTTGCTGTAATCTGTTTTGGGGAAAGTATGGAGATCGAATATCTGCATGGGAAAAGTTTCAGGTTTTAGCGGTTACTGGAGGTGTTCCAAGATACTTGGAGGAAGTTAGACCAGAACTGTCTGCGCAGGAAAATATTTCGAAACTCTGCTTTTGTGATGGGGGGTTACTTGTTAAAGAATTTGATAATATTTTTTCTGATTTGTTCGCAAAAAAATCTGTAATTTATAAAAAAATAATGCGTTTTTTGGTAGACGGATCCAAATCACTTGAGGAGATTTGTCTTTTTTTAAAGAGAAAAAAATCAGGAGTAATCAGTAACTATCTTGATGACTTAGTTACCGCTGGTTTTCTTTCACGTGATTACACTTGGTTGTTGAAAACACAAACTGAATCTAAGTTGAGTCGGTACAGAATTAGTGATAATTACTCACGATTTTATTTAAAGCATACCGAGCCAAAAAAAATGCCAATTATTTCTGGAGCCAAGATTTCTTTTCCATCTTGGGATGGAATTATGGGTTTGCAATTTGAAAATTTGGTACTCAATTATCGCCCAGCAATTTGGGGGTTATTAGGAATCAACCCAAATGAAATTATTTACGAGAATCCCTATTTTCAAAGAGAAACAAAAAACAAAAATTCTTGCCAGATAGATTATCTTATCCAATTGCAACATCAAGCGATTTATATTGTTGAAATAAAATTTTCGAAAAAAGAGATTGAAAAGTCTGTGATTGATGAAGTTAGTAAAAAGATAAGAAAAATTGACCTTCCAAAATACTACTCTGTACGTCCTGTACTAATTCATGTAAATGGTGTGAAAGAATCGGTACAAAAAAGCAGTTTCTTTTCTCACATAATTGATTTTGGTTCATTGTTAAAATGATGGCGAAAAAAATTGCAATTATCGGTGGAGGGTTAGCGGGGCTTGGTGTGGCTTATCCGCTGCTTTTGCTTGGAGTTAATGTAACACTTTTTGAAAAGAAACAAGTGGGGGCAGGCGCTTCAGGAGCTGGCTCTGGTTTGCTTCATCCTTTTGTTGGGGAAAAAGCGCTTTGTAATGAAAAGGGTTTTGAGGGTGTAGCTGCAACAAAAGAGCTGCTTGAGATTGCAAGTGAAGAACTTGGCCGGAAGGTTTTTGCTGATAATGGGATTTTGCGTTTTGTTGTGAAAGAATCTCAGCGGAAGCATTTTGCCGAGCGAGCTAATGAATTTGACTTGGAGTTAACGGACGAGGGGCTCTTCATTCCCAACGGCATTACGGTTTTTATGCCTCTGTATTTGAAGGGGCTTTTGCAAAAATGTAAGAAGTTGGGTTTGCGGGTTGAGAAAAGTCATGTGGAAGAGTTACCAGGGTTTGATCATGTGATTATCGCTGCAGGCGCGGGGGTTTTTTCTTTTGCTCTGGATTTAGATGTGAAACCGGTAAAAGGCCAGGCGCTAAGATGCAGGGGCTCATTTAAAAGAAGTATGATTGGCAAGGGGCATTTAGCGATTACAGAAGAGCAAAATGTTGTGCATTTGGGATCAACTTATGAGCATCACTTTGAAAATGATCTGCCTGATTTAGAATTCGCGCGGGAAAATATCATGCGTCAGGTCGATTCATTTTTGCCAGATGCCAGGAGTATGGAAGTTCTGGAATGTCGAGCGGGTGTACGTGTTTGTCGCAAGCAGGGGTATTTTCCCATAGCCAAAATGCTAAATGAGCGTTTGAGTGTTTTTACGGGTTTGGGCTCACGCGGTCTGCTTTACCATGCAATGCTTGGCAAAGAGTTAGCAGATAGAGTATATTCGTCTCTTTAGCGTTTAATAAACTTTGCTTGACTTTTCGCTTGACCTTGTACATAATCTAGTGTACAGGTTTGAGTGAGTGTGTGAAGAAGAAGGATTTAGAAAAACGGTTAACTAAGCTTGGTTGGAAGTTTCTAAGGCATGGAGGTAAGCATGACTATTGGACCAATGGATCAGTACATGAATCCATTCCAAGGCACAGAGAAATAAAAGAGTTATTGGCGAAAAAAATTATTAAAAATGCTGAGAGAAACCCACCTGTATAGAGAAATAAGTTCAAAAGGGGAATTTTGGCAATTTCAGCGCAACATATTTGCAAGAGCCGAAGCAGCCCATATTCCCAATGAATATGGGCGATAGAGAACCTTTCAAAAATGTTGATGCTGAAGCCGCCAAAAACCGTATTTTGAATTTATTTCGGTATAAAGTGAGCAATTATGGAATTAGAAGGAACAGTATTTAAAGATGGAAGGCACTGGATTATTGAAGTTCCTTCTCTAAATTTGATGACACAAGGGCGAACGAAAAAAGAAGCTCTAGAAATGATTGCAGATGCTGCTGTAGGTCTTGCAGAATGCTATTTCGAAGTGGAAATGGAAAAAGACTTTGCTATTACAGCAACGGAATTTGGCAAGGACGTTATTGGCATCTCGTCGAATGATAGTAAAATTTTACTTGCTCTTTCTTTGCGTAGGCAACGAGAAAAAAGTGGCGCAACTGTTCGGGAAGCTTCAGCACGATTGGGATCAAAGTCTCCCAATGCCTACGCGCAATATGAAAAAGGCAAAACAAAAATCTCGCTTGAGAAATATGACCTTCTTCTAAAGGCTGCTAATCCACATATTCATAGTTTATTGAGAGTTGTGTAATGAAAGGTTCGTTTTTATTTTTGGGAACTGGCTCGTCCATGGGCATTCCTGTTCTTCTTTGTGAGTGCTCGGTTTGCAAGTCGCCATCTCCTCATAATAAAAGGCAGAGAACTGCAGGAATTATTTCTCTTGGGGAGAAGAAAATTTTGTTAGATGTGGGTCCCGACTTTCGCGAACAGGCTCTGCAATATGAAGTAGAACATCTTGATGGCATGATTTTGACGCATAGCCATTTTGACCACGTTGGCGGTTTTGATGATTTGCGCGTCTTTTCCTATTTTGAACGCGGGCCTTTTCCCGTACTGCTTTTTGAGGAGACCTATTCTGAACTAACGACCTGCTTCCCTTATTTGGCGCAGATCGATCCCTTTTTGCCGAAGCAGAAGTTTCACTTTCAAGAGGTGAAAGGCGCGTTTGGCAGTGTAGAATTTTTAGACACGCCGATTCGTTTTGTGAGCTTTACGCAGGCAAAGATGAAGGTTATGGGCATTCGGCTGGGAAATTTTGCCTACATTTCCGATATTAAAG
>JAJFMI010000184.1 GCA_021772235.1 Chlamydiota bacterium | reverse complement strand
TAAAAGAGGCACTTGGCCATAAGTGGGGCTTTTTGGCGATCTGGCTTTTATGGATCGAAAATGTTGTCTGGTATCCGACGATTTTGAGTTTTATCGCGGCGACGGTAGCCTACAGCTTCAACCCCGCATTAGCAGAAAATCAATTGTATATGTACTGCGTTATGCTAGTAACGTTTTGGGCATCGACTTTTGTCAACATGCGGGGAATGAAAACTTCCGGAATGATCTCTTCTATTGGTGCGATTTTTGGCACGCTCATTCCGGGTGTATTGATCATTGTGCTAGGTCTTTTGTGGGGTCTTTTAGGGCATCCCATGGAAATAGCTTTTTCCTGGGGCGACTTTGTTCCCAAGTTTGAAGGGCCGCAGCAATTTGTCTTTCTTGCAGGGATTATTTTAGGCTATGCCGGGATGGAGATGAGTGCGGTGCACGCACGCGATGTGATCAACCCACAGAAAAACTTTCCCAAAGCAATTTTCCTCTCTGGCGCGATTATTGTGGGGCTAACTGCTCTAGGCACTTTGGCAATTGCTATGGTGATTCCGCAAGGGAAAATCAGTCTTGTTGCTGGTGGCATGGAAGCAATTGGTGTCTTTTTAAATAATTGGAATATTGGCTGGATGATTCCTCTTGTGGCTATTTTAGTGACAATTGGCGCATTGGGGCAGATGAGTTCTTGGACTGTTGGTCCCTGCCGCGGTCTTTTAGCTGCTGCGCAAGCGGGCGAATTGCCTCCCGCTTTGCATAAAGAAAATCGTCACGGTATGCCTGTCAACTTGCTCATTTTACAAGCAGTGATTGTGACAGTTCTTGCCTCTGTCTTTCTCTTTATGCCAAATGTAAATACTTCTTTCTGGATGCTGCTTGCGCTTGTTTCACAGCTCTACATCGTCATGTACTTCCTGCTCTTCATTACAGCGATTGTCTTGCGCTATAAAAAACCCGATGTCAAACGCGCCTACAAAGTACCTGGCGGCAAAATCGGCATGTGGATTGTTTCTGGAACGGGAATCGTGACCTGCCTTGCTGCAATGATCATCGGCTTTTTCCCACCAGATCAACTCGATACCGGCAATATTATTTTCTATGAGTCTTTTTTAATCTTGGGAACTCTGCTGCTCTGTTTAGTGCCCTTCATTATTTTGAAGTTCAAGCGCCCTTCATGGAATGAGTAAACAAAGGGCGGTTGGAAGAAATATGCTTAAGACATCTCTAAAAAAACTCTCATTTTTGGACCGCTATTTAACTCTTTGGATTTTTCTTACCATGCTGGCTGGTGTGGTTTGTGGGTACCTCTATCCAAATATTCAATCTGTCATTAATCGATTTCAGTATGGCACTACTAATATCCCAATAGCGATTGGGATTATACTTATGATGTATCCCCCACTCGCTAAAGTAAAATACGAATGTATTGGCACTGTTTTTCGGGATCTTAAAGTTATTCTTCTCTCCTTAGGTCTGAATTGGCTCATAGGTCCAGTATTAATGTTTTCCTTAGCAGTTATTTTTCTTCCGCATTACCCAGAGTATATGACAGGGCTTATCCTGATTGGTTTGGCCAGATGTATTGCTATGGTTATTGTATGGAACGATTTAGCGAAAGGAGATCGGGAGTATTGCGCTGGCCTTGTGGCGTTGAACTCCATCTTTCAGATTATCTTTTTCCCCGTTTACGCTTATGTATTTATTACAATACTACCGACAATTTTTGGTTTAAAGGGCGTCGTAGTAGACATTTCCATGAAAGAAATTGCCTATAGTGTTTTCATCTATCTGGGCACTCCATTTTTGGCGGGACTTCTGACAAGGATCATTGGGATAAAACTTAAGGGCATCGAATGGTATGAAAAAGTACTCATGCCGTTGATTTCCCCAATCACATTGATCTCTCTCTTATTTACAATCCTCGTGATGTTCTCTCTAAAAGGTGAATATATTGTACAACTCCCATTCGATGTTCTCATTATTGCTCTTCCGCTTGCTATCTACTTTTTTGTCATGTTTGTGCTTTCATTTTATTTGTCTTATAAGGCTGGAGCCAACTACAAGCAGTCTGCAACTTTGAGCTTCACGTCTGCCTCTAATAATTTTGAATTGGCCATAGCAGTAGCAATTGCCATTTTTGGTATCAACTCAGGACAAGCTTTTGCTGCCGTCATAGGACCTTTAGTTGAAGTGCCTGTCTTAATAAGCCTTGTTCAGGTTTCTTTGTGGATCAATAAAAGATTCTTCAGAGTGAATAAACAATAACATTTTGAAGTTCAAACGCCCTTTATGGAATGAGAAACCAAGTAGCCAACGTTAAATAGATCGCTGTTGTGATCACATCTGCACATGTGAGCACAATTGGTCCCGCGGCAACTTTCGGATCCCATTGACGCACGTGCAAAACAAGCGGCACAATAGCCGCAATTGTTGCAGTGATGCAGATGGAGATAAAAATCCCCATAGCAATAATCAGCGCAGGAAGTAAACCATCTCCCCAGAAAATCGAAATGGCGCCAACGGTCGCTGCGCAGGTAATTGCAAGAAGAATAATTGTTTTCCATTCGCGTAATGCGCGCCTAATCAAATAGCCAAGGTTTTGCGAGTTTTTTTGCAGTTGTTGCAAACTAAGCGTCATCGACTGCATCGATATAGACTCCGATAGCGAAAGCACAAGTGGAATGAACATCGCTAAAATGATCACTTTCATCAGCACCAGCTCAAAAGCTTTTGAAATGATGGCGCAAGCGAGACCGCCAAACATATTACAGAAAATCCACGGCATACGAGTTTTATAACTACGCCATGTCGTTACGCGCTTTCCCTCTTCTAAGTAAAAACCGATGATCTGAAAAATATCACTGCGGCGTCTGGAATTCACCACATCGACACTCTCTTCCAAATAGAGCTGTACATCGACCACTCCAAGAAAACGTTGCTCTTCATCGACAACAGGCAAAGCTAATAGATGATGCGTCTCAAAAACTGAAAGTGCTTCTTTCAAACTTTGGGTAGAAAGCAGACAGATCACCTTGGTATCCATCACTTCTTTGATTAACGTTTTTGGACTTCGTAGTAAAAGTCGCCTTGTAGGGACAATCCCCACAAGCTTGCCATCATCATCCACAACATAAAAATAGACAATTTTTTCATGAATGTCTTTTTCCCGCACAGTCATAAGCGCTTCTTCAATAGTCTGACTCGGATGGACAACCGTTGGAACAGGGTTCACAAAATCAAGGACGGGACGGGCGAAATCTTTTTGGCTCATATTTATAGAATACAAAAATCATGAGATCTCTTAAAGGGTGAATCGAATTAAAAATTTATATTTAAGTGTGATTATTTTTATTTCCATTGTTATTTAACAACGAATTATTGTATAATTTACAGAATAAATAATAGGATTATCATGATTAATACAACACTACAA
>JAJFMI010000183.1 GCA_021772235.1 Chlamydiota bacterium | reverse complement strand
GCTCTCTTTTTTCTCTGTAATAATAGACGAAAAAATTGAAACATACGTGACAGAAGATGGCGGGGAAAAGAGAGTGTGTGAATAGGACAAAAACCGCAAATAAAGAGCCCATGAGCATTTTGCAGAGCCATTGGTGCCATCCGAAAGAAAAATGGATAAGCCCAAAGAAAGTGGAGGTGAATAGGACCGCTAAGAAGTGCAAATAAGATGGGAAAATAGAAGTAAGTAGGGTTAGAAAATAGCCTCTGTAGACGAGCTCTTCTACGACGGCACAAACAAGCAGGTCTTGTAGTCTAAATGAAGTGTCTGAGAATTTAGTAGATCGGTTTTTTAGCTTTTTTCCATTTACTTTCTTTTTTGGTTTACGGCCAAGGAAAGCAAGCGCGGCATCGCTGAGTTCTGTTTTTTCCGAAGGAGGGGCTTTATTCTTAATAGTTCTATGTGAAAATTGATCCTTTCTAAAGAGAGCTCTATTGAGTTTAACCTCGATTTTTAAAAATAGATAGGCTGTCGGTGGCCCTAAGGCAAAGAAGAAAAGGAGTTTGATAGGGTCGTAAGCTAAGAGGCTTTTGAGATTGATGAAGCTAAAACCGAGAAGAATGAGAAATAGATGCCAAATATTATTTGTTTGTAGGTGGTTGAAAGAGAAGTTAGAAAATATTTTTCGATGAAGCAAGGGAGCTAAGGCGTAGCTCCCAGAACAGAAAAGAAAAAAAAGGAGTGGTACGTAGAGAGAGGCTTCATGGATAGGGATGAGGAATCTCATGAACCACTCCATTGTAATCGGCAAATCGCGGGTGTTTTTTATGCACTGCACTAGGAAGGCAGAGTGGCAGTGTATCGGGGCACCAGACGCGGGCAATATGAAAGCCTAGCTTTCTGGACTCTTGTGGAGTCAAGTCCACATAGAGAAGTTCTTTTTTTTGATCGGCAAAGGATTTAAGAAAGAACTGTACAGCTTCTTCATCGTGTTCAAAAGTCCAATCAGGTGGCAAATCGCTTGTTTTAACATGGCCTTTGCTAGGGAATTTTTTGGAGAAAAGCTCATGATGGCTTCCCAACGCATAAGAGACGATGTTGCTATCAAGGTCGTAGATTTTTGTGTTGTCATCAGATGTTTTCTTGTGAACATGCTTCTCTTTGTAAACATTTAATCTGGCAAGTCCTGCTACTCCACACGCCTCTAAGTAGGCTTGATAGAGAGCTCTCTCCAGTTTTGTATTGGATCCTAAGCCAACTGCAATCTGAGGGATATGAGGGGCGGGCCTTTCATATACACAAGCGATATTGAATCCAGGAAGGCCTCTGCTTTCTAGTAAATAGAATCGTGGAGAAATTCCACTTTTTAAATCTTGGACTTTTTCTTGGAACTTTAAAAATGTTTTTACCCGTCCGTCTAAGTGAAGGGGAATTGCTTGAGCGTCCGTGTACCAGTGCCCCATCGCTGCGTCTATTTGAATGAGTTCAGAAATAGCACCTAAAATCGCCTTTTCACGCGTTTTGTGAGAGGCTGTGCCTGTTGTTACTGCTGCAGAGATCCATGGCTCTTTTGGTCTTTGGCAGCTATAACCAATAAACAGCATTTGGGTAGGTACCCAGAGCTTTCTTTTCTGATCTAGAGAGGGCATTTGTATCCATGAGAGTGGCTTATTCTCATCAAAAGGGGAGAAAGGAAAGCAAGGATCTGCAAATTGTTTCTCTTCAAATATCTGTAGATATTTTTTTTCCAAGAGTGGTTCCTGGAGTGCAAGCATCTCTTTGTAGCTGAGGAATTTACGCGGTAAAACTCCTTTGAGGTGAAATTCAGACAAAAGTTGTGAATAGCGCTCCATACTTTCAGAGAGTGCCTTGATCATCGCCTCATCATGAAAATATCCACCACCACCAATATGATAACCACCTTTACCTGGATCATTTCGATTGAGAAGATGATGTACGCCTGTGAGTTCAGCACCGATTGTGATGAGAAAAGGATCAACACTGCTCCTCTTCATATAACCAATCTCTTGGACAACTCCTAATGTGGGAGAGAGCATCCGCGTGAGCTTTGAGTAAACTGCATTGCTTAGGTGGTGATTGCCTTGTCTTGAGGTTTGAATTTTCATTTTGCTACTGTGAGTTGAGTTTGCATGTCGAAGTAGAGTTGCTCGTCTGTCCGGTGCGTCACAGCACCACAGACTGGGCATCCCGCCAGGCTTAAGACATCGTTATACGCGATTTCCATTGTGGGGAGGTAGATCCCGAGAAGTTTGCGCATGGTGAACGTAGAGCCTGTTGCGAGATAGTTAAGGATTTCGACCGAGCCGTGACTGGCGATAAGAGAGAGAAGCAGGGGATTGATTTGAGCATTTTGGTTATTAATTTTTTTCTCAATAATGGCTGTTTTATATTTTTGATAATTGGCATGTTCTCGCAGGTTCATTGCGATTCTTTTCTCAAAGCAAGAGTAGCAAGGGGAATTTCCTCCTTCAAAGGTAGGGCCGATCAGCAAAAAAGGACCATCAATAGCAATTTGCATCCATGGGATTTGTAGTTCATGAGCTATGCGATTGAAGTTTTCCGCAAAAATGGGATTGATATTTTCAAATGCTAGAACGACAAAGAAATTTTTCCAGGAAGAGTAGTTTTCTACTTTCTCTAAATAACTAATTCCATCAAACAGCCAATCTTCGGGATTTAAGGTTTGCAATTCATGATAGGGGAGATCATTCTGATCGGCTATTTTTACTAAGTTTTCAGGAATTATTTTTTTTAACTCTTCTGCTAATTTTTCCGTAAGGGCGGCGTCACCCAACAACAAGACAGGCTTTTTGATTTCCGATGCCTGACCTTGAGAAAATATGGGCATGTAAGAGTTTAAAAACCCTTCTAAAGGGTCTTGGCTTTTGTTTGTTAGAAGGGACAAATTTAACATGTGATCGATCACTTCTTCAATTTGGGAAGTGGGAAGGTTTTCGGTTTTTCCAATCTCTTTGCTGCTATGTTCTCCATTTAATTGTTTGATGATGGAGTAAAGTTTATGTTTTTCGTCTTTGTCCTCGAGGAAGATAGATGCTGCATTCCAGACTCCGGAACGAAATTCAATCCTATCCTTGCTATGGGGGATCACCATGTATTCGGATTTTACTTTGTATTTATCTTCTTTCACAATTACCTCAGTTAAGAAAGGCCAACAAAAATGGCACTTAAAAATGTTTGATTAATTCCGTCGATTTTTAGAATTTTATGGACGTCATCATCATAAAAACTTGCGCAGTCTACAGTTGAAACGCCAAGCGCTGTAGCGCTAAGGTGGATGTTTTGTGCTATTGAACCGGCTTCGTGGTAGACAAACTTTAGTCCTCGCGGTCCATATTTTCTCATGGTTCTCCACGGCTCTCCCACTAGAAGAAAAATAGCAGCAGCGTTTTCGGAGGAGATCACACCGCTTGGAGCTCCGTAAGCAGCCAATAGAGTTTTGAGGTGATCTTTTCCGCGAACTTCAGTGAGAAGTTCAGATTTTGTCCCGTAACGATATATGCCGGGCTTTATCCCTTTTACGTTTAAGATAGCGATGTAGGTTGAGACGGAATAGAGTCCACCGGGGCTTGGGGCAGTACGGACA
>JAJFMI010000182.1 GCA_021772235.1 Chlamydiota bacterium | reverse complement strand
TCTCTTATTTGGCGTCTGCTTGCTCAATCGCAGAATGAGACATTACATAACTGTCAAATTTTCAGCTGCAAAGCCAGTGATCTTAACAGCTCTATTAGACACGGAGATCTCTTCGCACAGATTGAGTCTTTTTTTGGAGCTTATTCTGAGCAACTTGTGCTTTTCATTGATGAATTCCACCAGCTATTTGCACAACCGGAATCCAATACCCTCAAATTTGAAAGCGCAAATGCTCCCCAAAAAATGCTCACTTTTGCCAACGATTTCCCCTATATCATCGGAGCAACGACAACAGAAGAATATGAGAAGATCATTGCGCCAAACCAAACAGTTGCTTTTGCCAGACGTTTCCATATTATTCGCGTACCTGCAATGGATAGAACCGAACTTAAAAGTGCGCTAATCTTTTTTATTAAACAGAGTTACCCAGATCTACTATTTGATGAAGGCACCATCTCCTACATCATGGAAAAAGCAAGTGAATACAATTCTAAAACTTCCCCGATCGATGCCGCAATAAACCTACTAAAAGAAGCTGCAAGAAAAATCACAACAGCTCCATTTAAAGATGATGAAGAAGAACTTAGAACTTTAGAGCTTAATAAAATCAACATTGGAACATCACTTACACAATCGCATTCCCATGACCCGAAACTTCTTCAAGATTACAATGAAGCTCGCACAATTTACGAGAAAAAAATGAAAAAACTTGATGAGAAAAAAAGTTGTGCCGATCGCCTTAAATATTGGGATTTAGAGATAAGCGACTTACACAAAAATTCTTTCCGACTCGCTGAACAGAAGAATATGCGTGCTTGGCTTGAAACTCGTGCCCAATTCAAGTTTGCTCAAAAGTTTGTCGATAAAGAAAAAGCTCAATTTGGAATCGAATCAAGAGTAACAAATAAAGTAATCGATCAGATTATTGCGTCATGTCAGGCGTCACAATTAGCTCCGGATGAATCTTCGCCCGCAAAATCCCCTGAATCGCAGATAGCGTAGAGCCTGTGGCCGCATAACATGTGACACAAGCGCCCTGATAGGTAATCACAACTTCGCGATCGCCTTTTAAACTTTTCACCTCAACGCCACCAGCATCAAGCTCGACGTAAGGCGCGACCTCTTCTGCGATAATTTTCTTGATGAGTTCAATTTTGCCTGTCGCATCTAGCAAATTCCATTCGGGGTGCGGCCCTTCGCTCTCCAAATTTTCGACAGGTGAGGAAACTTCGACTTCCAAATCTTGGCAAAAACCAAGCGCCTCATCCAAAAGCCCCAAAGCTAAATTTACCTGACTCGCCCCCTCTTCGGGAAACTCCCCATAAAAATGCTCAATCAATTTGGCACTAATTCTACCCGCTTGCATCACATTTTTCCGAATCGCAAGCTGGCAAAGCGCCTCAAGGGATGCAATATGTAACGGATCGCCCTGCGCTAGATAACGCGCCTCGGCAATCACCCCATCTTTTTCATCAACAAGGACAAAAAGTTTGGCGTGTATGAAATCGATTTTTTCTTCTGCTAGACAAAGACGCATTCCTTCGCGCTCTTTGATCTGGCCAAAACAGAGCGGACTTAAAATGCGCTCTTTGAGTTTTCTTGGAAATTGACGCCAGTTCAACACGGAGACATCTCCTGCAATTTGGAAATAACCGCATTGATGCCTTCTGCTGCATCTTCCACATCTTCTTCTGTCGTCACCTGCGAAAGCGAAAAGCTCACAGCATTTTTTTCTTCGACATAGGTGGCAAAAAGTTTGCGATCAGTAAGATGATAAAGCAAGTATTCGGCATGAATACCAGGAAATTGCATACAAGAGACTTGCGGAAGCCTTTCGCTGTCAAGAAAAAGCACCTCTCCCGAAACTTTTTCCTCAAATAAATTGCGTAAGCGCGCCATCTCTAAGCAGGCAAATTCAGAACGTTTTCGCATTTCAAAAATAGCTTCCCCGAGCGCCATGATTCCCGCATTATTCACCTCTGGAAGTGAGAGCTCAAGTGGCGTAAGAAACTTCTGAAAGAGCACCGCAACTCCTTTAGGTGCACCGGTTGCATTTCCCTCAAAGGAGAGAAAATCTACCGGTAAATCTTCAAAGCGAAAAAAGAGTTTTCCTAAAACAGCGCTTGCATCGACATGTACATAGACACCCTGTTCACGAGCCGTTTTGGCAATCTCCCAAATGGGATGAATCACACCGGTTTTGCTATCTGCCCATGGCAGCGAAAGGAGCGCCGTTCGCGGCGAAATCTTTTCTGCAATTTCCTCCGCGGTAATTAAACCCTGTTCATTTGGCTCAAGAATTTTTGCCACTGCCCCCACTTTCGTAAATGGCTCGAAAATTTTAGCATACTCTGCCGTTGTGAGAATGTGATTGCGCCCTGTTGGCGCCATTAAATCGATGTAGAGCGCTTGAAAAACCGCATTTAGAGTCTCATGTTTTGATGAAAAAAAAAGAAGCTGATCTTTTTTGCTCGCGCAAACAAGACGCGTGATTTCGTCACAGGCTTCTGCAAGTAGCCGCACTTCCCTCTTTTGGATAGGATGCGTTTCTGAAAATGAAAGATAAGCGTTGAGCGCTGCCTTATTTGGCACTTGCGCTCCGTCAAAAATTAGCGGTTTCATGTCTGTTTTATCCAGTTCCCATCCTGATATTGATAAATCAAGGGGTGACCGGTTGGAATCTCTAACTTAAGAACCTCCTCCTCGCTCAAGCTATCAAGATGCATGACAATCGATCGAAGTGAGTTCCCATGTGCAGATATTAAAACATTTTTGATATTTTTTAGGTAAGGTAGAACCTTTTCTTGAAAATAGGGCAGCGTCCGCTCTGAACAGATTTTCAGACTCTCGCCTCCAGGAGGTGGCACATCAAAACTGCGACGCCAAAATTTTACTTGCTCCTCGCCATATTTTTCGCGCATCTCATCCTTATTACAGCCCTGCAACTCTCCATACATCCGCTCATTCAAATGCCAGCTACTATGAACAGGAATCGTCGTCGCCTCGCTCTTTTCGCTATAAATCTGTCCCATCTCTCCCATTTTGCCCTCATGGATCAGGCGCGGAATTTTCCCACTGCTATGAACGCTCATCGCCAGCATCGCCGTCATAGAAGCGCGCACTAGCTTAGAAATAAAAATTACATCGAAAGGAATATCGGCAATCTCGCGACCAGCAGCAAGCGCCTCCTCAATCCCTTTAGGACTGAGCGGAATATCGACCCAACCCGTAAATAAATTATTTTTATTCCACTCCGACTGACCGTGGCGAAGCAACACAAGACAAGGAAAATTTTTACTCATAACCCGATAGTAAGAAGGACTAGAGTTTATTACAAATTAATGCTACAATCGACGTCTATGGAACAGATAAGATTAGCTAAAGCTTTAGCCAAAGCAGGCGTCGCCTCCAGGCGCGCCGCAGAAGAGATGGTTTTTCAGGGCGACGTAAAGGTCGATGGCAAAATCGTGCTCGTACCACAAACGCCAGTATCCTTTGGCAAAAATCGCATTGAAGTGCGCGGCAAGGTCGTGAAGGATGTGGAGAAAAAATATTATTTTATTTTACACAAACCTAAGGGTTTTATCTGCTCTAGCAGCGATCCCTATTCAAAAAAACTTGTTATCGACCTCTTTGCCCAAGTGCCCGCAAGACTATTTACTGTCGGCAGATTGGATCGCGATAGTGTAGGTCTTTTGATTGTGACAAATGATGGTGCCTTTTCAAATAAAATCATTCACCCTTCCAGCAATGTTCTAAAAGAGTACCTGGTTACAGTAAAAGAATACGTCACACCTGAACAAGTTACTGATATGACAAAAGGTTGCTTTGTGGAAGGCAAGTTTGTGCGTCCGGTTCTCGTAAAAAAAATCCGCACAAATCAATTGAAAGTTGTCGTGCGTGAAGGAAAAAAACGCGAAGTACGCTGCTTTGTACAAAAAGCAGACTTGACCATTTTAGAACTCAAACGCACCGCAATCGGTGGCTTAAAACTGGGCCGTCTACCTCATGGCCATTTTCGCGATATGAGTAAACGCGAAATGGAATTGATTTTTGAGCGCTAAAAATCTACAATAAAGTACATGCGAACGATAGCACGCCTCTTTGGCAAATCTCCTTTTGCTCCACTGCAATCACACATGAAGAAAGTCTCTTCATGCATGAAAAAATTGAGCGAAGTGATTGCTGCCTTGCAACAGCAAGATCAAGATAAAATCAGCAAATTAGTTGCAGAACTCTGCGATTTAGAACATGAAGCTGATCTAACCAAAAATGACATTCGCAACCACCTCCCCCGCTCCCTCTTTCTCCCTATCGACCGCTCGCAAGTTCTTGAAATACTCGCCCTGCAAGATGATATCGCCGACAAAGCAGAAGACATTGGCAACATTCTTGCCATGCGTTCCCTTCCAAAAATGAAAGAAATGATCGGGCTATTTACGAAGTTTTTTGAAAAAAACCTTGAAGCCTTCTGGGATGTGCGCAACATACTCAAAGAGATGGGCGAACTTTTAGAGTCCTCCTTTGGCGGCCAAGAAGCGCTAAAAGTCAAAAAAATGGTGGAGAGCACCTCATTTAAAGAGCATGAAGCTGATGTAATGAAACGCCAAATCTTAAAAGAATTTTTCGGCTTTGCCGATAGTTTAAAACCGACCGACTTCTACCTTTGGATCAATTTGATCGAAGAGGTGGGATCTCTCTCTCATATATCTGAGAGTTTAGCCAACCGCATACGTATGATTTTAGAGTTAAGATAAATGAACCAGTCCGAAAATTGTTTTCATTCTTCAAAGCCCAAATTTTCTCCTAAGAGAAAAATCTGGAAAGCGCAATCAACTTTATCTAAGTTAACAGAACTTGAAGAATTTTCCTTAAGCGAAAAGATGGGTTCCGATGCCATTTGAAGTTTTACTAACAATACTTGTTTTAGCAGTCGGATTCTACATGGCGTGGAACATCGGAGCGAACGATGTTGCCAATGCAATGGGCACATCCGTCGGCTCCGGCGCGCTTACCCTTGCTAAAGCGGTATTTATTGCCGGTATTTTAGAGTTTTGCGGAGCCTACTTTCTCGGATCAAACGTATCGGAAACGATGCAGCGAGGTATCGTCGACCCCAACCTCTTTGCAGACGACCCCAAAATCTTTCTCTTTGGCATGCTGGCCGCCCTCCTCGCAACAGCGATCTGGCTGCAAATTGCCTCCTATTTCGGTTGGCCTGTTTCCACAACACACGCCATCGTAGGCGCAATTCTTGGATTTGGCGCCCTTGTGGCCGGATTCCACACAGTAAAATGGGGTGTTGTTGGAAATATCGCTCTTAGCTGGGTCATCTCACCCGTACTCTCTGGCATCATCGCCTTCCTCATTTTTTCCCTCATCCAGAGAAACGTACTCTATGCAATGAAACCCTTTCAAGCAGCCCGACGACTCATCCCTTACATTCTCTTTTTCACCTTCTTCATCTTTACAATCAGCTCCCTCTCCGACGGCATCAAAAACTTGGGCCTCGACTATAATTTTCTCTCAACACTTTCTATTGCCATAAGCGCTGGTCTACTCGCTTTTTTCATCGGCCTCTTTCTCTTGCGAAAGAAAAAACTGCCCGAAGGTCACGCTGAAATCCCCCACCTTCGCTACGCTCACCAAGCAACAGCTTTGGCAAAAGCAGCAAAACACCTAAGCCGCGTAAAACTTTCTAGCTCTGGAGAAACACGCGAAGAATTAGATGAGCTGCACAAACGCGTGCGCGCTATGCGAAAAACCTTAACTGCCAAATCCGAAACACGCTCGCACAGCTCGGAATACACCTCCGTAGAAAAAATGTTTGCCTACCTACAAATCATAAGCGCCTGTTTTGTCGCCTTTGCGCACGGATCAAACGATGTTGCAAACGCCATCGGCCCTGTCGCCGCCATCTTAGAAGTTGTGCGATCTGGAACTGTTGCCATCTCCGGACAAATCCCCCCATGGCTCCTTGCTTTCGGCGGCTTTGGAATCGTAGTCGGTCTTGCAACTTGGGG
>JAJFMI010000181.1 GCA_021772235.1 Chlamydiota bacterium | reverse complement strand
ACTCGGATTGGTGGCCATTAAGCTGTTGTTGGTCGACCTCGTGCAGATTGATGCCGTTTGGCGAATTCTGCTCTTCCTCGGATTTGGTGCGGCGTTGCTCGGGTTAGGATATCTCGTGAATCGACCTCGACCCAGGGGGAGTGTAGAGTCTTGACAGATCCACCTGCTCGCATACAAGTAAACACTCGCTAACATTGGCTTAAAATAAGGCTTCTGGAGTTGTTTCGGCAGTTAACCCGGAGGACGGAATTATGTCTGAGTTGAAGGTGTTTGCCCGCATGAAGATTCATGACGGGAAGCTTGAAGAGTTTCGTGAACTCGCACGGCAATGTATGCGTAGCGTGCGGGAGAATGATTGTGGAACGTTGCAGTACGACTGGTATTTCACGCCAGGATCCCGAGAGTGTTTGGTTGTAGAGCGCTACGCAGACTCGGATGCGGTAATCGATCATATGTCCAACCTGGGTGAGACCATGGCAATGTTCTTCAGCGTCTGCGATGTGTCTATCCAGGTTATCGGGGACCCATCCGAGGAGCTCATGACCTACTCAGAGGACGTCGATGTGGAGGTGCTGGAGCATTTCCAGAGTATTGATGAGGAGTAGGTGAGTTCCTTTTCACCCGCCGGACCCGATTCCTTGGATCTCGGTAGCACCTAGGTAGTCAATCGCCTAGTCGGCGGAGTTGTTTTAGTTGATCAAGTTTGCTCCGGTTGGCCTTTCTGTTGGACCTTGATCACCACCTTCTCTGGAGTGATTCCAATGAGGTCTCTCCCGCCCATTCCCTTCGTTCTGACTCTTGCTGTCGCATTCTTTGCGACGTCGTGCGAGAACGCCGCTCCTCAGGTCGACGCGGAGACGAGTTTTCGGACGTCTGCGGTGGATATGACAGAGGAGGCATCGCCTGTCCAGAGCATCGAAACCAAGGTCATCCGCACCGGCGATATGCTCGTTGAGGTGGAGAATGTCGAAGAGGCTTTGGATGCCGTGGAGGGTCTGGTGGATGTGGAGGGCGGATTGATCGCTCAGAGTCGGGTGCGCGAGGGGTCTGGAGGTGGAAGCACAGCGGACATCACCATCCGGGTTCCTGCTGATCGGTTTTCACAGCTCATTGCTGGCCTGAGTGCGCTTGGCGAAGTGCGGAGCGAATCCGTTGCTACCAATGATATTACACGCCAATACACGGACCTTGAGATCAGGCTCAATGTCAAAGAGGAAACGGCGAGTCGTCTCCGCTCACTGCTAGCAGATGCGACGGGGGATCTCTCCGACGTGTTGAATGTGGAGCGTGAATTGAGCCGTGTAGTCACCGAGATCGAGCAGATGAAGGGTGAACGTCGTTATCTGGACGATCAGGTCGCGATGTCTACACTTAGTCTTACGCTCCGGAGTCCTAGCGGTGGTGTGGGATCTCGGCTTCCACCGTCGCTGGGAGATGCCATCGGCGAATCTCTCCAAGGCATGAAGGCCTTCTTTGTGTGGGGCCTGTATTACCTGGTGCTTCTACTGCCATGGATGGCACTTGGGGGATTGGTCTGGTTTGCCATACATGCGCTACGCAGGAAGAAGGAGGCTGCTTAGTGGGGACACTCTCTATCGAGGGGACAAGCGCTTTTTGGCTTAGCCCAACGCTATTGCACTGGTAGGGACCCCGCAGCACACATACTTTTGAGGTGGGAGACCTCACTTGTGTGGTCGATAGGGAGGTGTGTGTGATGAGTGTAATTCTCCAGAGTCGGTCTCAGGGTTTTCGGGTGTCCTTAGGTCTCCTTTTTACCTTGGGCGTCGCTTCAGCCTGCCAACCTGCAGCCGACCAAAGCTCCCTTCCCCCAATCAGCGAACGCGATAGTGCCGGTTTACGCATCGTCGAAATTCCTGGTGCGCACCTCGACGACCTTCCCATCTGGACGCTCTCCGAAACTCCATCCTTAACAATTGGCCAGGTCTCCGGCGATGAGTCCTATCTGTTTGGGCGACTGGCTGATGCCAGTCTTCTCGAAACGGGTGATGTCGTGGTGATCGATGGTCAGACCCGGCTGTTGCGTGTGTTCGACTCTGAGGGAGTCTTCCGATCAGAGTATGGTGGGCGTGGGGATGGGCCGGGGGAGTTTCGCGCGCCTACGGTCATACGGTCAATGGATGGATCGACCTTTGCGGTGTTAGATACTCGGCTCAAAAAGACAAGCTTGTTTGAGGTGGACCGAGGCCTCATTGAAGTACGTTCTCACCGCTTCGACGGCTGTCCGGTTCTTGATTCCGACTCTCGGAGCATTGGCTGCGATGCTCTGGGCCTCCTTGTGGACTCAGATTTGGTAGTGGAGGGTTACGTAGTGAACACTACGGGGGGTCGTAGCGTGAACGACGGTGATGTCATATTCACACCACGTCGCACTAGGTCGGTCGGTATTGTAAATGGGGCCGACATGCGACCCTTGACCTCATATGCCGGTCCTCCGGCAATCGCTATCGTGGGTGGTGGGATGATCTGGGGGTTAGAAACAGCTTTTGAGTGGGCAGGTAGTTTTT
>JAJFMI010000019.1 GCA_021772235.1 Chlamydiota bacterium | reverse complement strand
GCTTTTTTAGGGCTTTTAAAGCATCTTTTGTCTGAACAAAGAGGCGCGAGTTGATTTCTGCGAGCTGGGCTTGTGGATCTTCAATTTTGAGTTCTACATCACCTGATTTTGCTTTTACAAGACGTTCAAATTCGTTGATTTGCACAATTTGTGCCGCCTCTAATTGTTTAGAGAAAATAGCTTTTGCTTGATCAGGATCAACACCATGCTCTTTAGCTTGTGTTGCAATGTTTTCAAGAAGCTGTTGTTCATTATCAATCTCAAGGATTCCTTTCCCATTGTTCCACTTATAAGCAGCGATATCCTCCATTATATCAAGTCTTTCCTTGATTGTTGTGAGAAGAAGCTCAATGTTTGCGATATCCTTATCTGTAAGGAGATCTTGGTAGGCCATTTCTTGTTTAGGGGCAGGGGCACTAACTTGTTGATTTGCACTCATTTGCGGATGCATTGCGAAGGGGAGGCCAAAGAGCATAAGGCTAAGTAACATAGATTTAGATTTTTTGATAAACATGGTCATTTCTCCTTTATTTGCATCAATAATAACATATTAATCATTAATTGCAAAGGTGAAATTAATTCTTGAGTTTATCGAATTCGCAACTATGCAGTTATTCTTTGTCTCTTCTAAAAGAGCTCGTGCTTTATCCACATCAGTCACACCTCTTAAGGAGAATTGAAGATCAACTTGTGTAATCGAAACGCTTTTTTGTTCATTGCGATCAACTGAAATTTCTACACTTCCCTGAAGTTCTGTAAAAGTGAGATCACTCTTTTTGGCAAAAACTTTAAAAGAGCCCATAAAGCAACTCATTACAGCCATACCAAAAAAATCTTCAGGAGAAAATCCATCACCTGGTCCACCAAATTGAGGAGGAATGGCGCAATTAAGCGGGGGCTGCTCATGAGCAATAGCGCTCCACCCTCCATTCATTTTACTTGTGGCTTGAAATTTTAACGGATACTCAATCATACAAACTCCTTTTCGATTCAAAGTAATTTAGATTGCATTGGAATGCAAGTCTGAGCTATTCTTGGTTATATTTTAACTTTCTTGAGGGCCTTATGTGGCAACAATTTCAACCTAAAAAAGTATTCCTCTTTATGCTCAGCATCATGTTGGGCTTAACCGTTTGGCTACTGCCAACCCCTGAGGGCGTAACAGAACAAGCGTGGCAGTTGCTTGCAATTTTTGTATTCACAATTGCGGGAATCATTACAAAACCACTTCCTATGGGAGCGATGGCTTTTATTGGCTTAATGATGCTTGTCGTAACAAGAACATTGTCTTTTGAAGAGGCGTTTAGTGGATTTAACCATAACATTGTTTGGTTGATCGTTTTCGCTTTCTTTATTGCGCGTGGATTCATCAAAACAGGTTTGGGATCGCGTTTGGCCTTTCTCATTATGAAGTTGCTTGGAAAAAGCACACTTGGAATGGGCTATGGACTCGTTGCTACAGATTTGCTTTTAGCGCCAGCTATTCCAAGTTTGACGGCAAGGGCTGGAGGAGTGATCTTTCCAGTTTTGACATCACTTGCAAAAGCATTTGGATCTGAGCCACATTCGCATCCAAGAAAAATGGGTGCCTATTTGATGAATACAGCCTTTCAAGGCTCTGTTGTGACGTCTGCAATGTTTTTAACTGCGATGGCGGGAAATCCGCTGATTGCGGATTTGGCGGCAGAAGTAGGTGTGAAGTTGAGTTGGGGAACTTGGGCTTTGGCGGCATCTGTTCCGGGCTTACTCTGCTTATTGATTTTACCTTACGTGATGTACAAAATATATCCCCCAGAAGTTAAACAGACTCCTGATGCACGAGAATTTGCTTGTAAAGAGCTGAAAGCTATGGGGCCGATTGCTTTTCAGGAGTGGGTCATGCTTTTTACATTCGTATTATTGATTTCTCTTTGGGTCATGGGCCCCGTGATTCAAATGAAAGCTGCTGCTGCCGCTCTTCTTGGTCTCTGCTTGCTTCTTCTAACGAAAGTCATTTCGTGGGATGACATCATTAAGGAAAAAGGCGCTTGGAATATCTTAATCTGGTTTGCAACTTTAATCACTATGGCAGGGTATCTCAATAAATTGAACTTAACAAAATGGTTTTCTCAGGCAGTTGTTGGTCATTTGGTCGGTGTCGATTGGCTAATGGGATTTATCGTTTTAGGTCTCATTTACTATTACAGCCACTACTTTTTTGCGAGTAATGTTGCGCACATTGGCTCAATGTTCCCTCCATTTCTAATTTTGAGTGTAGGACTTGGTACGCCGCCTGCATTAGCTGTTTTGACATTGGCATTTTTCAGCAGCCTTTTTGGCGGTCTAACCCATTACGGTTGTGGACCTGCCCCAATCTTCTTCGGCGCCGGTTACGTCCCTGTTTCCACGTGGTGGCGTAATGGATTTGCCATGAGTGTGATCTACATCCTGATTTTTGGAGTTGTAGGGGGCTTCTGGTGGAAAACGCTTGGCCTGTTTTAGACGAACTGGAGTTTGCAACCCCTAAAATTTTGCGCTGGGTCAATCGCAAGTGTGAAAAACGCTTGAAGAACGAAAATACCTCAGCGCAAAATGATTGGATGCGCTCTCTTTACGAAGAGAACTTTCGAAAAAAAGAGAGGCCTAAACTTTTTGTAAAAGAAGCGGGACGTCTTATTGGTAAAGGGCTTTTTGCAGGTGAAGATATTGCTGAGCTCACTTTTATTGGGGAGTACACAGGAGTTGTTCGACGTCGAAGGCGCTGGAGCGATAGACTCAATAATTACATTTTTGGCTATGTGATCGGTACAAAAGATACGCCTTATGTCATTGATGCAAAGGAGAAGGGGAATCTTACTCGTTTCATTAATCATAGCAATACACCAAATTGCACCACTCGCTGGATGATTTTAGAAAATGTCTGCCACGTGATCTTTTTTGCAAATAGATTGATCAAAGAAGGGGAGCAGTTGACTTACAACTATGGCCCGCACTTTTGGAAGAATAGAATGCATCCACTTGAATTGTAAAAACCATTTCAATACCTTAAAACTTTAGAGGTATCTATCATGTCAAAAAGCGTTTCGCACAAGTTAATTGAAAGTCATCTTTTATCCGGAAAGATGGAAATCGGCGAAGAGATTGGGCTTCGCATTGATCAAACACTCACGCAAGATGCGACCGGCACAATGGTCATGCTGGAGCTGGAGGCGATGGGCTTAGACCGCGCAAAAACGGAAGTCTCTTGCCAGTACGTTGATCACAATATTATCCAAAGCGATTTTAAAAACCCCGACGATCATCTCTTTCTTTACAGCGCCTGCCAGAAATTTGGCCTCTGGTTTTCTCGTCCTGGAAATGGTGTTTCTCATCCCGTGCATATGGAAAAGCTCGGGATTCCTGGAAAAACCCTTCTTGGCTCAGATAGTCACACTTGCGCAGCAGGAAGTTTGGGAATGCTCGCTGTTGGAACAGGCGGCTTAGAAGTTGCCTTAGCAATCGCAGGCGAGCCATTTTATGTGAAAATGCCCAAAATTATGGGAGTTAAACTCACAGGTGAGATGCCTGATTGGGTGAGTGCTAAAGACATCATTCTTGAAATGTTGCGTCGTCACAATGTAGCAGGTGGCGTGGGCAAAATCATTGAATATTACGGGCCTGGAATTGAGAAGCTCAATGCGATGGAGCGCCATGTCATTGCAAACATGGGCGCAGAGCTTGGTGCCACAACCTCTGTCTTTCCTTCCGATCATCAGACCAAACACTTTTTAAAGCAGATGGGACGTGAAAATGATTGGGTCGAGCTAAAAGCTGATGAGGGCGTTACTTATGATGAGCATGATGAAATTGACCTTTCTAAACTTGTTCCGCTAATTGCTTGTCCGAGCAGTCCAGGAAATGTTGTTCCGGTAAAAGAAGTTGCCGGCCGGCCGATTGTGCAAGCGATGATCGGTTCCTCTGCCAATCCTGCCATGCGTGATTTTGCTATCTCTGCCATGATGAGCGAAGGACAACAAGTGCAGCCACAAGTCTCTTTTGATATCAATCCCGCATCTCGCATAGGTCTTGAAAATATTACCCGTGACGGCCATCTCTCCTCACTTATAAAATCAGGAGCGCGCATTCATCAAGCGGGATGCAACGGCTGTATTGGAATGGGACAGGCGCCTGCAACAGGACGTATTTCTCTTCGCACTGTGCCGCGCAATTTTCCAGGCCGTTCTGGAACAAAAGAAGATCAAGTCTACCTCTGTTCACCTGAAGTGGCAACAGCCTCCGCTCTAAAAGGAGAAATTACGGATCCACGCGATTTGGGCATTCCCTATCCAAAATATTCAGAGCCGGATGTTTTAGAGACCGTAGAACATCTCACGCCACCGCCAGCCCCTGGGACAAAAGTTGATCTCATTATGGGACCGAATATCAAACCACTTCCGCCTTTTTCAGCAATTAACGACCATATTGAAGGGCCAACCCTCCTTAAAATGAAAGATGATGTTTCGACAGATGAAATTCTTCCCGCAGGCGCGAAAGTTCTTCCATTCCGCAGCAATATACCGGAAATTAGCAAATTCACATTTGGGCAAATCGATGAACAATTTTACGATCGCGCGATGCCGCTTCAAAAAAGTGGCTTTGTCCTTGTAGCGGGAAAAAACTACGGCCAAGGTTCATCAAGAGAGCATGCCGCTATTTCACCTCGCTTTCTTGGACTGCAGGCAGTCGTTGCAAAGAGTTACGCGCGCATTCACCGCAAAAACCTCATTAACTTTGGCGTGCTTCCACTTGTTTTTGATAACCCCGCCGACTATGAAAAAATCGATCAAGAAGATGTTCTAGAGATTGTGAATGTTCATGAGAGTTTAAAAAATGGGAAACCATTTCAAGTACAAAACAAAACAAAAGGCATAAACTTTACAGCTTCACAAACATTTGCTGACTTAGAAAGAGAGTCTGTCCTTGCCGGCGGCTTAATCAACATCGTACTCGCGAGGAAAAAATGATACTGCTACTTGTTCGCTTACTTATCACAACAGTTATTGTGGTTTTGGTTGCCCATCTAATCCCGGGCTTGGAAGTGAAAAATCTCACCGACACCATCTTCTTCGGTCTTATTTTAGGTCTTTTAAACGCCGTTGTGCGCCCTATTTTAACATTCCTCACCCTGCCTATCACGATCATCACTTTGGGACTTTTCACCCTGGTGATCAACGCCTTTACATTTTGGCTGGCAAGTGAAATTGCATACGGTGTACATATCTACACCGTTTGGGGTGCTGTAATCGGTGGCGGAATTATCTGGCTAACAGGCTTGATCACCAACCGACTTATTTGGAAGGTTGATCTATATTAAAATAGGCTCCTGCAACTGTAGAGACAACTGCAACGACACTCAAACCAAGAAGTAGATGGGTGTTTTTCTTTGCTTTGAAAAATTGCGTGTAATTGAGATAGCCAAGCGTAGCAGTGATCGCAGAAAACCCAGCCACTTTAGAAATTCGAGCGTTGTAAACTTCTTGCTGCCTAACCTCGTTTCCATCTTTATCAACTAGCTTTATTTTTTTACCCTCTTTATCTACAAGTTTTCTCTTGGATCCATCGGCATTAAATTGCGCAATTTCTTCTCCGCTTGTATCAAACACCTGTTTTTCTTTTAGATCCCAAGCGGCATCCCACATATTCACAGAAAAGTTTAAGAATTCAAAACGCATTTTCCATTTCGAGATGTTTGCGGTTTCAAAGCGGGCAAAAGAGGGGAGCCATACGTTAAAGCGGTTGGCAATACGCAACATTGTGCAGCCAAATTTAATCGACCCCGTTGTCTGCTTGAAGATCGCTTTCGGGTCTCTACTTTTCAAAGCTTTAACCAAATTTTGTGGAACAACAAAGATATTTCGGAGTTTAAAAAGCTCGTGATTATCTGCAGTCGCTTTGACCCATCCTGTTGAAGGAGTATGTTCCATCAATCCTAGCAGGCCACCAAGGCCCGAGGTAGCAGAAGTTGAGTATTTGACAAAGTCTGTACTTTTTTTCCAAACGTTGACAATCGTTTGTCCTACGGCAATAAATGGTTTTGATAGATCAGGTAGAGATTTATCTGAAACTTTTTTTTCTTTAGCACAGGATATCAAGAGATCAAAAGCAATGCTAAATATTTTATAGTTAATGATAAATAAGCTGTTTTTCTCTTTGCCCGTTAAAATTGTAGCTAGACGATAGCCTTGTAAAACAGCTCCAGTACCGTGATTCAATGCGTTTAGCTGCTCTAGAAAACCCCATTCTTTGACTTCCAAATCTTCTGAAAGTTTAAGGGAGGATTTTAGAAATTTCATGCCTATTTTGCAAGTAGCGAGGGTCTCAGATGAGAAAGAGTTGGCTCCTACAAGAGGCGCTTGATAGAATTGCGCAACGGAAACGAGACTGCACGCCTTGGCTCCCAAGTCGAGCGTATGGATTGCAATATTTCTGACAGAGGCAAAGGTATATTTTCTATTTGAAAAAGCTTCTTGAAGCAGCTGAACTTTATGAGGGAATTTTTGAATAGAAGAGAGTTTGCCCGCATGGCTAAATGCCCGAGCTAATCCCGATGGTTTTTCATCAGGGCTACCTGAAAGACCTTTGTACGCCCAATCTGCTACGCTGATGATTTTAGATGAAAAAGAGGTGGATGTGCTCCACTCCTGCTTGAATGCTTGGCTTAAGCTTGATAAAGATATTGTTGTCATAGGAGGCATTATATCACAAGTTGTTTATCCTTAACAGTTTTAAAATAAAGTCTAGATAATCATTATTCATAAACAACTGGTATTCAGCCCCTTCTAGATTAAAATAATAAATATATATAAATGACTAATTATTATTTATTTACATTAAATACTTTGTTCTGTATAATATAAACTTAATAAAGAATATCAGAAGGTTAAATTATTATGGTAGCAGCAGCAGAAAGACTGAATGACTCCTGGCAAGCAGGAGTAATGGGCGAGGCTAAGGTCCCCACTAAAGACGTGCAGAAGTTTATTCCTGAAAATCCCGGAACGGAGAAGGAGCCCGCCTCCCTTCTAGGGCGTGTGACATTGGGAGCGATAAAAGTAGGGCTGGCCATTACAAGCACTCAGTCACTTGTAACAATTACACTTTTGGGTGTGGCAGC
>JAJFMI010000180.1 GCA_021772235.1 Chlamydiota bacterium | reverse complement strand
TGTTTCATAGTTTTTTTCTTTTGCTTCTTTTACTGTAATTTCATCTGCAACTAATCCAAATAATAGAATTCCAGCAAGTCCCGCTGACACTGCTCCTCCCGCTGCTGCTGCACCTACTCCAACCGTGGCTAGAGCTCCACTACCAGGTCCTGCAGCTCCCCCAACAAGCCCACAAATTGTTAGAAATGCGGAGATAATCCCAGGTGATACTCCAGCTGATTTGACTGCCATTACTACTGCGGCTGCACCTGAACTTCCAATCATAGCACCAAAAACACCCCCTGCTGCTGCCGAATAAAGTAAATTGCGGCTAGCAAGAGATTTAATCTCTTCAGGCGTAAGTATTTTATACTCTGGAGTAGAGGCAAATGCTTCCCTAAAGTGTCCTGCTGCAACTGCATCAACATCTGAGATACCTTCCATTTTTTGAATAAGGCTCTCTTCGTCACCAAACACACCTGCCAAACCACGGGGATGAAGAGAAAAACTGCTGCTTAAGTCAGAGAATTTTCTCATGGTAAAAAAAGAGTTTTCTAACAGCCTAGATAAAGCATTTTCTGACATTACCTTAGAAAAAAGAGGTGGCAAATCGTACGAATTTACTGGAGTCCAATGCCTATATTGGTAAATTCGTGCTGACACTGCATGCTTTCCTTCAAATACTACATTAATTGGGGTTCCATCAGTCGCACGAACTATTTTTCCTTCTGGAAGCAAACCTCCAATACTCGATAATGACATAACACTCCTCCTCTTATAAAAAAATTTAGCCTCAGTAGTTTCTTTTCAAAAAAATGAACCCAAGATTCTTACAAGCAGTTGTAACATAAACCCAATTTATTTAGAAAATATTAATTTTTCATAAATGAACAGAAAAGCATTCGCAAAAAAAAACCGCGCAAATCGCGCGGTTTTTGTTTTAAGCACCCTGAGGCGTTGGATCGATCGTGTCGATCGGAAGCAGTGGCTCTGGTGGTGGTGGCGGCGTTTTGCGCTGCGACTTTTCTTCAAGCTCTTTTAAGCGTGCACGCTTTTTCTCTGTGTCCCACTTCCCTTCAATGATTTCAATTACATCATCTTTGTCAAGAGACTCAAACTCCATAAGCATTTGTGTCATCAATTCAAGCTCGTTGCGCTTTTCTAGGATGATGTTTTTTGCATGGGCATAACCTTCATCAATGAGCTTGCGTACCTCTTCATCAATTGCTTTGGCTGTCTCTTCAGAATAGTTCTGTTTTGAGATGGATCCGTCAGGCGTTAGGAACTGCCCTGATTCAGATTGCGCATCGTAAGAAACAGCTCCGAGGTGTTCTGTCATTCCCCATTGGCAAACCATGGAACGGGCAAGTTTTGTTGCCATTTCGATGTCCATTTGCGCGCCAGAGGAGATGTCGCCAACGAAAATTTCTTCCGCTATGCGTCCGCCCATAAGGGTAGCAAGCTGGTCGAGGAGTTCTTTTTTCCAGTAGCTGACACGGTTTTTCTTTGGTAGGAAGTGTGTAGCACCAAGGGAAAATCCACGTGGGATGATTGTCACTTTATCAACTGTATCGCCGTGTTCAGCCATAAGACCGACAATTGCGTGGCCAGATTCATGGTAAGCTGTTGTGAGTTTTTCTTGTTCATCTCGCTCAAGCGATCGGCGCTCTTTTCCGTAACGCACTTTATCCATCGCTTCTTTTGCTTCAGCGTGTGTCACGGCACTGCGGCCATTACGAGCAGCCATTAGTGCGGCTTCATTGAGGATATTCATTAAATCCGCGCCAGAAGCACCTGCTGTTCCTCTTGCCACTTCCATCAGCTCAACGTTGTCGTCGAGTTTGATTTTGCTTGCGTGAACTTTAAGAATTTCAAAGCGACCTTTTAGATCGGGTAGATCAAGTACGACGCGGCGATCAAATCGTCCGGGACGAAGGAGCGCTTTATCAAGTACATCAGGCCGGTTTGTTGCGGCAATAAGGATAACGCCTTCATTTGTATCAAATCCATCCATCTCAACAAGAAGTTGGTTGAGAGTTTGCTCGCGCTCATCATGTCCGCCGCCAACTCCGCCACCACGATGGCGCCCAACAGCATCAATTTCATCAATAAATACGATACACGGCGCGTTTTTCTTCGCTTGCGCAAAGAGGTCGCGAATTCGTGAAGCACCCACTCCGACAAACATTTCCACAAAGTCTGATCCCGAGATGGAGAAGAAGGGACGATCCGCTTCCCCTGCAACTGCACGGGCAATGAGGGTTTTTCCTGTTCCTGGGGGTCCTACGCAGAGCACGCCTTTTGGAATACGTGCACCGAGCGCAGTGAATTTCGTTGGATCTTTAAGAAAGTCGACGATCTCTTCAAGCTCTTCTTTTGCTTCTTCGACTCCAGCCACGTCCGCAAAGGTAACTTTCATGGTATCGGCTGTCAATAGCTTCGCTGTTGATTTACCAAAGTTCATGGCTCCGCCGCCGCCCATTCCTTTCATTTGACGTGCAAACACGTAGTAAAGAAGAAAGAGGATAAGAAGGATCGGCATGAAGGTAAAGAGGTAGCTCATGTAATTTGGTGAGGGCTCTTCACTTTTAAAGTTTTTCTCCACAACTGCATTACGCGGTTGATCAGGAGCTTTAAATACTACGGATTGATTTGCTGGGTAATTTGTCCATTCATGATTCGCCGCTGTAAACCAGTGGTGAAATTCTTCAGAATTTTCTCGCTCAAGTGCTTTTGTAGAAAGTTCTTTGTTATTAAAAAACCAGATAACGCTTGCCACTTGCGAACGCGCTTTCTGCAACTGAAAGGTGTTTTTCTCAAGCTCTGCTGTCACATACTGGAATTGATCGAGGTTATCTAAGTACTTACGAACGCTGCGCAAAGGGATAAGGCGCGCATGATCGACTTCTTTTTCGATCTCATTTTTGATTTTTTCTACTTTGTTCAACGCGATGACATAGCTAGAAAGTTTTTCTTCGCTTGAAAGGGAAACATCTTGATTGATCTGCGCTATGCGTTGATCAAGACTTTTTAAATCCTCTTTCAACTCTTCACTACCAACGCCAATTGAAGGAGAAAGAAAGCTCTCCACAAATGATTTTAGCTGAGTGCCAAGCAGCGCAATATCAGCAGGCTGCGTTTTGGCTTTTACAGCCAGTCGCGAGAGCTCTGGGAAATTACCATTTGTTTTTGCAAGCTTGGAGTTGATGATGATTGATGAGATGCGTTCAGGACGATCATAGCTCTGCTGCACAACAGTATAGCCTGAACCTGACACCTTCTCCCCCATTAATTGGAGATAAGCTGTTGCAGCGCTCTTTACATCACCCTCTAGCTCATTGAGAGTGCTACCCAATTCTTGCAGTTCAGATCGGTACTCATGATTTTTTTCAAGAAGCTCCAGATAGCGGTAGCGCTGTGTGGCTGCTTCACTCAATCCATCTTTAAATCTTCCTGTGAAAGTAACGAGATTACCCCCAAGTGAAATCTTGCGCGATTCACTCTTATGAATGAGGTCAAGATTGACGAGGTGCTCCGCCTGATGGGAGTAGGAAACATCCGCCTTTTTCTCATTAGAGAGATTCTGTACAGTAAGGAATACGAGAACAGAAGCGAGTCCGATTAATAGCCATCCGCCAGGAAAGCCTTTTTTATTGTCTTTATTAGGTTTATTTTCTTT
>JAJFMI010000179.1 GCA_021772235.1 Chlamydiota bacterium | reverse complement strand
TTTACTTTGTCGCCTTGCTTTGCTTCTGCCATTTTTTGAACTCCTCGTTTCTTTCTAAGGGTACTTTCTTCGCGAGTTGTAAATCAAGGGAAAAAGGGATATTATTCGGCTATGGAAAAAATTCGCGTTGCCATTCTTTATGGAGGGAAATCCCCTGAGCATAATGTTTCGATACTCTCTGCCATGCAAATCATTGAAGCGCTCGATCGTGAAAAATATGATCCGGTACCGGTGTTTATTGATCGCGAAGGTAAGTTTAAAATTGATTTGTTATCTGATGTAGATGTTGCTTTTCCTGTACTTCATGGTCCTTTTGGGGAAGATGGTACGATGCAGGGGTTTTTAGAGATTTTAGGAATCCCTTATGTTGGCTGCGGTGTTGCGGCAAGCGCGATTGCTATGGATAAGGAGCTGACAAAGAAAATTCTTAAAAGCGATGGAATTCCAACCGCGCGCTACATGATGGCTGAGCGAGAAATGACTTTCGCAGATGTAGAGGAGTTGGGGTTGCCGCTTTTTGTAAAACCGGTCCATCTCGGTACTTCAATTGGAATTACGAAAGTGGAAAGTGAAGAGCAATTTCTTCCTGCTCTGCAAGAAGCTTTTTGTCATGATACGCGTGTAATTATCGAGGAGTATATTGAGGGACGTGAAATTGAATGTGCGGTTTTGGGAGATAAGGCTTCACTGCCTGGAGAAATTATCCTTCCTTCTGGCTCCTATTATGATTTTATGTTGAAAACTTCAAAGAGTGACCAGGTTGGTTATGCCACGCCAGCCGTTCTTCCTGAAGCGATGCAAAAAGAAATTCAGGAGCTCTCGTTGAAAACATTTCGCGCTATTGGGGGAGAGGGGCTTGCACGAATCGATTTTTTCCTTAGAGGGGATAAGCTCTTTGTCAATGAAATCAACCCTATTCCTGGCTTCACAAAGAGCAGTCTATATCCCCAAATGTGGCTTGCAAGTGGAGTCTCTTTTAAGGTTTTATTGACCCGTTTAATTCAAATTGCTAATTATAAACAACTTGTGGTAAAATAAAAAGTTTACAATATATTAACTAAATGTTATTATTTAGTTATGAATTGTTTACAAAGAGAGATTCTTAGCTCTTGGATAGCCAAGCGGACTAGTAAAGAGATAGAGGTGGCCTCTCTTAATATTACGATTTCCGAACTAGCGCTTTTGCATACAGTAAATAGTGATGCACCATACAACATGCCTCTAATAAATGAACGGCAGTTTACTACTTTTATGGATCATTTGACTGGCGTGAAAAAAATTACAATTTTTGAAAAGATTGAACGAGTAAAACGTAAATTAGATCTCAGTAAAGTGCAGCAGTTTGATCCAGAAGAAGAGTTCGACAAGATTGCTGCTAGACACAATCACAATAATAATTCTTTAGAGGCTAATAGTCCAAATATCTCTGCTTACGAGACTCTGCTACCCGATTTTCCTCATTGGAATCATAGGGTAGAAACAGAATCACCTAGTACTCAATTAATCAATGATTTGTCGAGTGAGTTGGTGCGAATTTCGACCGTGTTTTATCAATTTCTCGTACCAAAAATGCAATTAATGGCGCGTCACCATTCAGAAAATCCAGATCAAATTTCTTTTGATTACAGCAAAATCTGGGATTTCTCTATGAAAGTCATACCTGTTGCCTTTGAAGGAGTATGTGAACTAATTGATAGAGTTCATGCGGAGTATGCAGAATGCTTTCCTGATGTTCTTATTGGTTTGCCACCTGATGTTGAGGTAGAAGGGGATATTCCTGTTGGAATACTTCTTAACGACGAAGCCTAATGAGCACCATTACTCCTGCTAAAAATGCAAAACCTGCACCAACCATAAGCGGTAATCCTATCAAAAGACCAGCAAGTTGACCTCCTATTACTGCAGAAAGCGCTTCTGAAAGCACTTGGACGGATTGATTGAGTCCGAGAGCCTCACCTTGAATTTCTTTTGTCACACTCTCCGATACGCGAAGTGCCCCAAAACTCAATCCCCACGCGATCCCTAAGCTTGGGGGAATAAGTGTGAGATATAGCGCATATGCTGATGAGGGCAAGAGCAAAATCACCATACCTGTAGAGAGAAGAAAAGAGGAAAATGCAAATACATAGCGGGCTGTTTTATTTTTAAAGAGGCGTCCCTGTACAAGCGGGGCAAGGGCTATGGGAATGGAGTTATAGGACATGATTTCTGCAAGGGATGAGGCGTTGTAATCAAATTTTTGAATGAGAAAGACAGGCAGGAAACTAAAAAAGAAAAAGATCGCCATGTAAAGCAGCGTATTGATGCCTAGAATCGGACGAAGAGAGCGAATTCTAAATCCTGAAAAAAGTGTTTTAAAGATATGGGTGAGCTTGAGCTTGCCTTTTTTTATCGTGTTACGAGCAGAAGGAAAGCTTTTAAGTATGTAAAAAAAAGTGAAAAAACTTGTGATCCCGGCGGCCCAAAATGGAGTGGCGTAGGTAAACCAGGAGACGAGCTTTGGGTCGGAAAGTTTTCCGCCCATGAAAGGGCCAATCACCCAAGCAAGGGAACCTAGCGAGAGGGTCCAACTAAAACATTTACGTTTTTCTTTTTCAGATGTAGTGATGTCGCTTAAGGCAGCTTGTGCAATGACAACATTTCCCTCCACCATTCCGCTTAAAAATCGAGAGAAGAAGAGAAGGACGGGAAGTGCATACGTAACAGAAATGGCAGAACCAATGTAGGTTGGAACGATAATCGCAAGAGAGTAGAGAAGAATCCGTTTCCGACCAAAGTGATCGGAGAGTTTTCCAACAAGTGGGCAGCCGATGAGCTGTCCAAGTGGATACATGCTTAAAAGAATGCCAAGAAAAACATTGCGCCACTCAGTGGAGTGAAAGTCTTTAAAAAATGCTGATTCGGGATCCAAAAAGAGGGGAGGAAATAGCGGGAATGTAATAGAGAAGCCGAGGTAGCCGAGAAAAACTACGGCAGATATGGGGAGGATTTCCTTGAATTTCATAAGCTCTTTACGTTATTATAGTCGTATGAGTACTTCTAGAACAATCGATAATCTGCCTAAAACGGATCATGTACGCTACATTGATGAGCAAGTTGATTTTGATCCCATGTTTGTTCATGAGGCGTTTGTTGGAGATTTGGCTGCTGCGCCAGAAATTACGCACGGTTATAGAACTGTTTTAGATATTATCTTTGGCACTAGTGAGGCGAACAAACCTTTTGCTCACTTTGGTGAGCCTCCAGTCATGAAAGCGCGTCATCGCAATCGACGCAAGCGCAAAATCTTTTCTCGAAGAGGGCTAATTGCTGAACTTGATGGGGAGAATCTTCCTGATTCTCTTGAGCAATTCGATCTTGGTGAGGGGAGTGGACGTAGCAAAGAACAGATTGCGGCATTTTTAAAAGATCTTCGGTATGTTGACAAAATGGTACTCGAAGCTTATGGCAAGATTGACAGCCTGCAACTTGGTTAAACACAATCTTTGGCTGATTTCGGCTCCTTCTCGCTTCACATAATCGAGTCCTCGCCCGAGGCCCGTGCAAGCTACTTTTCCCTCGTTCTGCGGTTCGATTCTGTTTTGCGATAAGGACCCGTGACTCCGCTCCGCGCATCAGTAAAAAAGTGCTATGCCGCTTCGCGCTCCATA
>JAJFMI010000178.1 GCA_021772235.1 Chlamydiota bacterium | reverse complement strand
TGTTACTATTTTCCGGTAAATTTTGACGCGCTTGATCGCCAAATAATGCATAGCTTGTCTCCAAAAAATCCCCATATCAACTTTTCCATTCATCTCTACTCAACAAAGAACCCCTTTTCAGAAGAGCTAATCAAAAGCTATAGAGAAGCAATAGACGCTTATGGGCCGCAAGAGCTTTTTGAAGAGCAAAAGAGAAGCAAAGATGCGCTCGATTTGATAGTGAAATCCAACTACGATCCTGGCATCTTCTTTTCTCATTATGATTCCTTGGAAAAAAACCAAGTAGAAACCATTCTACGAGAAATATACCCCCGCATATTTCCCATCTGTCGTGAAGAAGCGCTCTGTTATCATCAGCTCGCAGCCTTAGGAAATATTCCGAAGGAGTGGAAATCCTTAGCGCAAAAATTCTCTCACCTTCCTTCAATCCAGAAAGAGAAAATCACCTTAGAAAAACCGGAAGAGACGCTCGTGATAGCGGATAAGAATCAAAATTATCCCCACTACCATTCAATAAAAAATCTCCCCGAAAAAAGCTTAAAAAAATACCCCGCAATTGTCTTAATTACAAAAGATAGAACAAAAGCTTCCTCGCCTGCAATCATCAATAGTGGGAAAAAAATGCTCCAAGATGTTGAGAAACAACTTCCTAACCTACAAACCATCAAATATAGCGACAACGATTTAGAACAATTTCTCAAAAAGCAACAAAACGTCGACGAGCAAAATACGATCCATTTTTTTCAACAACTTGCGAAAAGAGGGAATATCACACAAGAGCAACTCGCAAAATACTTTCCGCAAAGCCCGCAGCAAGAAAAAGACCCTCTCTTGCCGATCACCCTGGACTTACTTAAAAATCACTTAGAGGAGGGGGGAACCCTGCAAATTTACCTAGAGAACGGGAAAACCAAATACGAAGACCCTGAATTTAGCGAAAAAATCATTTTAGACCCCTTCCTAGACTATTGCGAAGAGAGGAAATCCTCCTATTTGTTGATTACCATAACTTCCTATTGTTAGAAAAAAGTGACAGATTTGTCACAATAGGACAGTTAATGAAACGTAAATTTTTATTGCTTAAGGGGTTACACCAATCCGGTGAGACGTGTATATTTAAAGCCTTTGGTGACATGAGTACCTTTGGAAAAAACTTAAACACTACTTCATTGTTGGGGGACTTCCGGAGACCATCTCCATTTTTTGTAAATACCAAGACAACCTCTTTTAGGCTTTTCAAAAGGTTAGAAAAAAACAGAAAGATCTTCTCAAATCTTATTATGCTGACATTGCCAAACATTCGGGCAAAGTCAATGCAATGCATATCGATCGTGTTTTCTGTTCTATTCCAACACAAATGAGTGGAATTCATCTTGGAAATGGGTGGAGAGGTCGTCTCTGTTGAAGTTAAATCAGGCAATGTTTTTAGAGCTAAAAGTTTGCAAATATTTGATCAAAAATATCACTCTAAGAAAAAGATTATTTTTAGTGGCAATATTCTAGGCAAGCGGGGAAAAACAGATCTTTTGCCGCTATACATAGCTGGAGCGTCTTGACATGACTTTAATAAAGTGGTAAGTTTCTGCTAAAAAAAGGAAAATGTATGGTTTCAGCAATATCGAGAGCAATTAATTCCATAGATAGATGGACAATGCCTGTTACTAAAGGGATGCCAGCAATTGCCACCCTTGGGGGAGCAATGTTTCTTACGAGGTCCATTGTGAATAATGAAGGGAAAAATAAAATGGCCGTTGGAATTATTGGTACCAGCTTAGGCGCAATATCGCTTTATTCTCCAAGGGTTGGCAGACTGGCCTCTTCAATTGCTCTTCTTTCTGTAGCTATCTTGGCAGGCATTCATAAAAACTAGACATTAGTGTCTAGTCTACAAAGTTCTTTACCGAAAACAACGCGAAATCTCTCGCGGTTAGGCTAATTTAACTCGCTCAATATTAGCAATATGGATCGAGTTAAATTAGTTCAACCCCGTGGATTTGGCGCCGTTTTCGGCTGAAGAACTTTGTAGACTAGACACTAGTTGTTTTTTTGAGGCTGTTGCTTATCAGGTTTGCAGAAGTGGCCTCCATTTGAAGATTGGGCTGTAGCGGTAAAGCCGGTGCCCACGTCGCCTTGTGTGCCGTAGACGCTGCTGTCTTTGCAATACCAGATTACGGTGTAGGGGGTTTGCGAAAATCGCTGCACGTTCTGCTGCGTATCTTGCCATTTGAATTCATGCTGAGGCAGGATTTCTATTGTGCCTTTGTCTGTTCCGTCGGCTGAGATGATTTGCGCTTTTAAGGTGAAGGGAGAATCGTTGTAGAGCACAACAGAGACGGCAAGGAGTGAAAAGAAGATCATTGTGTAGTCTCCAGAGGTTGGCAGCGTCTTGACCCGGCAGCGCTTTGTGCGTTGCAAACGGTGCCGTCGGCAATTTTATAATTCACGCCAAATTCTGCTCCAGATGGGCATGTCCAAAGAACTGCAAAGGGGCCTTGTACGTTTGAAGAGGCGCGATTTTGTGTTGTCTCTGTCCATTTGATAAAGGAGCCAGCTCCCAACGTCATTTTTGTTATAGGCGTTAGGTTTTTGTCGAAGAGCTCTGCGTTTAGTGTGTAGGTGCTATCATTTTTTAAT
>JAJFMI010000177.1 GCA_021772235.1 Chlamydiota bacterium | reverse complement strand
ACGGCTTCTTTGAGGGTAAGGTTTTTATCAAAAGCAAGCTTAGCCGCTTTGGCTGCATTATCGTAGCCAATTTTTGGATTCAGTGCGGTAACAAGCATGAGGGAATTTTGCAGGTGTTCGGCGATTTGATCGGTATTGGCTTTGATGCCTTTGAGGCACTTTTCATCAAAGTTTTTGCAGCTGTCGCCGATGAGGTTGATCGACTCTATAAGATTATGGATGATCATCGGTCGATAGACGTTGAGCTCAAAATGGCCTTGCGCGCCGCCAAATGCAATGGCGGCATCATTACCAATTACTTGTGCCATCACCATGGTCATCGATTCGCACTGGGTGGGATTAACTTTTCCTGGCATGATGGAAGACCCTGGCTCATTTGTAGGAAGGATGAGTTCGGCAATTCCACAGCGCGGCCCAGAAGAGAGAAGGCGAATATCATTGGCAATTTTGTGCAAAGCACAGGCCGTGCGTTTTAGCGCGCCGCTCATTTCTACTGCCGCATCGGATGCCGCTAAGGCTTCAAATTTATTGGGCGCGGAAACAAGATCTAATTTGGTGAGTTTGGCCAGTTCTTGTGCGGTTTTTTCTGCAAATTCAGGATGGGTATTGAGGCCGGTGCCAACAGCGGTGCCGCCAAGGGCAATTTCTTGCAGGTGAAACATCGCGTTTTCAATTGCGGTGATGCTGTGATCGACTTGCGCGGCATAGCCAGAAAATTCTTGGCCCAAAGTAAGTGGTGTCGCATCCATCATATGAGTGCGGCCGATTTTCACGATGAGGGTAAACTCTTTAGCTTTTTTTTCTAAGCTATCTCGAAAGGCGATTAGATTGGGAATGAGATGATTTTTGACTTGCAATGCTGCTGCAATATGCATTGCTGTCGGGAAAGTATCATTGGAAGATTGCGATTTGTTTACATCGTCATTAGGATGGATCGGTTCTTTTGATCCGACTTTCCCTCCCATTTTTTTTATGGCATAGTTACTCAGCACTTCATTGACGTTCATATTGGTTTGCGTGCCGGAACCGGTTTGCCAAACAACTAAGGGGAAATGCGCATCGAGTTCGCCTTTCAAAAGGGCGTCACAGGCATTTACAATAGCTTTTTTCTTCTCTTCAGAAAGGAGTTTGAGTTTGCAATTGACATTCGCAGCGGCTTTTTTTACATAGCCAAATGCGTGAATGACTTCAATTGGCATTTTGTGCCTACCCACTTGGAAATTCTCTAGAGACCGCTCTGTCTGCGCCCCCCACAATTTATCAGCCGGTACCTCTATCTCACCTAACGAATCTCTCTCTTTACGCGTGCCCAAACTCTACCTCCTAAATAAGAAGATATAATCATTTTTTATTAGAAGGACAATATTATTCTGGTCGCTGCCTTTTTAAACTTCGCGTTCTCTCTCTACTTTCAGGAGGGCTACTTCCTAACTTAACAGATGAAGCATCGTCTTTCATTGCAAGAATGGGGTTGAAAGTAGTTGGCAACGATTGGGAAAGCTTTAATCTCTCTTCTTCTTCTTCAAAAATTTCGGGTAAACTTCTTGATACTCTGCCCTGCAAAGGAGGACTTTCTTCTCGTGCAGGTGTTTCCGGAACTGTAGGCATTTCGGTTTCCTGATCTAGGAAAAAAAAGGGCTCTTCATCAGATTCGTATTTTTTAGGGGGGATATTTATGCTCATTCTATACCTATTCTTAGTGCGTTTAGTGTTTGTTCCCAATCTAATTCGGATGCCAATTGGATAAGTTTCTCTAGGTTTTGTATTGGTTGTTGCATTCCAAGTACATGAATTGCTGCATCAGAATCAATTGTTGAACCAAATTGCTGGATTGCTCTACTCATTAGACTAGGTTTCTCAACCACAGAAGACTTCCAGGTCGTTTCTTTATCTGGTGGGTCAAACTCTGACACTTCATTAAGCATTTCTTTTAATTGATTGTTGTAATGATCTTCAATTTGATTAAGAGCAAATAAATCATATATCTCATGATTTTTTTCCTCCATCTCATCCATTTTCTCCAGAAACCAATCCTTCTTCTTATAAAGAGATAGATTTCTTTCTAGTAGTACTTTTACAACGTCTACATAGTTTTTTTCGATGCAAAGTAACACAAGATTATGGTCAAAAAAACAATCGGTTTCAGCAGCAAGTAAAAGTGCTTCTACCTTCCATCCTTTTTGTACTACTTGAATGAAGGCATTATTTGGGTATCTTAAGGAGTTTTTACGTGTTACGATCAGTGAAAAGGCTTTTGCTCGATTGCCTGCAACAATGGCTACTTCTAGGTCAGTATCTACTCGACCATTCACAGTCTCAGGCGTAAAACAGTAAGGTAGTTCATCTAACTGTAAGTTTTTAGGGCCATTATCTTCTCCCACACATTCAGCAAATAGAGGATTTAAATTTCGCCTTGGTCTTCTCACATGCACAAAAGACTCAGGTGTTTCGTTTTTTCTTTCTGTTGGTGATGGGCTACGAGATCTAATCGGTGATGACATATTTCATTCCTCTAAATTTTTTATCACTCTACTTAACAATGGTTTTTTCCAGTTTTAGAGCAGAATAGTAGCTTGGATGGGATTTCTCATGCAAGCCTAAGAAATTATTTGGATGAAAACATGAACTGTTTGTCAATCTGCTAGTTCTTAACTATTAATCTGCTCATTTTGAGGAGATGAGGTATAAGTTCTAGGAGTTAATTGAGTTTCAATAGAGTCAATTCTTACCACTTCTATAAAAAGTTTGTTTTCTCTTGATCTTCTTTTTTTTGGTATACGCGAATCATGCACATGATTTCGAACAGGTGGTAAAACTGAATTGTCTTTTAGATTTAGCATTTTTTCTCCTCATTGTTTATTACGTAAATGTTCCAGACCTCTTCCCAGAGGCTTGGATAAATATGCGAGAGAGCAAAGATCGGACAAATAGGTAACTATCGCAGTAAGTACGCTGTTTGCTCCCATTTCGCAGCAATTGCCAATTTTAGTAGAGCTTGTTTATCGGAAATTTCATCCATATGCTCTAACACCCATGTTGCTGCCGAACAATCATCTGAAGCACCACCAAATGCTTTCGGCACCTCTTCTTTTTGTGCTTGCTCACTTACAATTCTCACTATAGTTTTTTGAACTCTCTCAATTTCTTCAGTAAGAACATCTTTCGGCAAATTACTCTCTATTTGTCTATCCAGTATACAAGAGCTGTTTGCCCGCTCAAAATGCAAGAGCAATTCTATCTGTTGCGATATTCCTAATTTACTAAACTCCCCATTAATAAATTTATTATTAATGTAATTGTTTTTTAGTTTTTTTTCAGAACTATCTCTATAGTAATTGTCTTGAATAATACCTTGCTGTAATTTTTGCATACTTTACCCCCACACCAACAACTTATTTGCAAAAATTATAACATAGAAGTTTTTAATGTGCAATCTGTAATTAAAGCAATAAAAGTGCAAATACAAAGGCAAATAGCGCAAAGGATTCCACGATACCTAAGGCAGCAAAGCATTTTCCAAAAATACCAGGCTGTTTCGCTGAGGCCTGGATGCCGGTTGCCGCGCATTTTCCTTGGTAGATTGCACTGGCCATAATTGCTAGGCCGATTGCGGCGCCGATGCCAATGCCTGACATTGCAGAAATGCTTTTTGCTGCAATAGAATCTTTCATTCGCCACATGAGGACGAAGGCGTAGATGGTTTGTGATGAAGGCATAGCAGACATGCCGATGAATTTTCCGTGGTTTTCTTCCACACGCGCCATGATGCCGTGAGAAGCCATTCCACCAATTGCACAACCGATGGCTGAGCCGATACATCCTAGTCCGAGAACAAGGGCTGGTCCGATCATATCAAAGTTCATTTGTTACCTCTAGATAATGGTTTAAATAGTTTACCGCCTCCTTCGAAGGACCAATGGTACCATTCGAGGAAGTTGAGACGCAGGCCATGAATCACGCCGCCCATAATTCCGAGGACGATGTTGACGCTATGGCCTGCAATAATAATAAAGGGTCCGAAAATAGGTCCTGTTGAGGCGCCCAGGTCATTAAATGTGGATGCCATGAGCATGCCGGCAAGGCCAAGGGCGTAGAGTCGCAGATAAGAGAGGACGTCGGAAAAAAATTGGATGATGTTGGCAACTTCACCGATTCCGCGAAGACCTTTTTGAATGAGAGCTACGATAAGGGCAAAACCAAGTCCAATATAGATCATTTGGAGGCCTATGGCAGTTGCAAGCGGTTTTGAGAGGATGTTTAGAATGTTGATGAGGGTAGTCGCTTTAAGCATGGAGGGCAAAAAGAGGTAGCCGCCGATCATAAAGGTGATCCATCCGAGGTTCGCATAGTGGCTTTTTACGGATCGACAGAGTGAGAGAATAATGTGGAGCACTCCGACGAGGAGGGCAAATTCCATCAGAATGTTCAGGGTAAAGGTTTCGATCATCACTTCTGATTTGTCACTTGTGTAGAGAAACGCTTTTCCTGTTATCGGGGTTTCATTTGCAGGGAGTGTGTCACTCCACTCAGAATAAACGTCATCTTTTTGCGCGAGATGGTAGTCGGCTTTTTTCTCGGTGAGGTATTCGGTGAGGGAGTATTTGCGCAGGGGATTTTCAGGTGAGAGGTTGATACCAAAGAAGGACGCTGTCAAAAAGCCCCAGATTACGCAGCCGGTACCGAGGGCGATAATGAGGTTGATAAAACGCTTTCCTGTTCCTTTAATTTTGGAAAATTTCCATTTCAAAAAGAGGCCAAGAAGAAGGTAGAGGCTGCCGTATCCGCCGTCGGATACGATCATGGCAAAGAATAGCACAAAGGCCCAGTAAACCCAGCCGGAGGGATCTTTATCTCCAATTGAGGGGGTGTCGTATATGTGAACTAAATCTTCCCCTACACGATTGACGCCCTCATTTTCCATATAGGTCGGTAGGCGTTCGTCTTTTTCTATGGCGACTTCTTCCATATAAACGGGAAGGTTTTCCAATAGTTTTGTGATGGCACTGATTTTGTTTTTCGGGATGTATCCTTCAGCAGTAAAAACTTCCCCTTGGAGTTCATCTTTCGATTCACTTTTGGCTTTTTCTAAATGAAAGTTGTCAAGGATGGTGGTGAGATGGTTTTTTAAGCTGGCGAGGTAAGGAGTGAGGTTTTTGCGCTTCTCTTCACATAAGGCGATCTCTTTATGTGTGGCGGCAAGCAGGTTTTGATTTTCAGAGAGGCTCTGTTCGATCGACATTTCAATTAAGTTAGGCAGTTGCAAGGGCTCTTTTTCCAGGGTGACAAAGTAATCCATGTCGTAAGCAGTGGAGATGGGAATCAAGGATTCAGGGAGTGTGGCAATGGCGGCTTTAGAGCTTTTCATGCAGTAAAAATGCAGCGCGCGCGCGGTAGATATTTCTAGGTCGCGAATGTCACAGAGTGAGAAATCACCAAATGGTGCAATCCTTTCGATTTCACTACGCAGCATTTTTGTGCGCTCATGTCCTTCATTTATGGTGTCGGTTAGAGCGAGTACTTCTTTTGCGATTACCTCTGGCGTTTCTGTTTCTTTCGCTGGTAGCTGTTCAGGCTCTTTTTTCAAGAGTTTGATCGCTTTAATGAGGTGAAAGAGTTTCTCAGGATATTCGACGCGGCGCTTTTTCGGCGGAATAAATTCAATCAGGCCAGCTTCCTGGGCCTGCTTGTAAAAGTTGTTGAGCTCTTGTTTTGCAACGACAAAGAGATACTTTTTTACTTTGATGATCATCGTCCGCCTCTTAAATAGATTTTGCGCTTGGCTGCTTTGGCTTGCGAAACGCTAGCGAGTTCTTGATCACCAAGGAAAACTTTGATTTTGCGGATATTACGTTCTGCTTTGGGGATGAGATTTTTCTCAAAGAGGTTGACGCGGATAGAGACGTCGCGTAGTTCTTTTTCAAGGAGGCGTTTTTTTTCCAAAGCAATGGTGACTTTTTCGCGCGCAATTGCCGCTTCTCGTAGCTGTTTCAGCGCGCTATCCCACCAAAGTGGTGTTGTGAGAAAGGGATATGCTGCTTGCGTGAAGGTTACGGAAACGAAGATAGGGATGTCGACGCCGGCGATATTTTCACTTTTCTTTGCCACTTTTTCGATGTTTGCCGCTTCAAGTAACTGCGTTGTGTTGGAGCCCTGCAGTAGCGCAGAGAAATCTTTTACGAGTTCTTCTTCTTTTTTGTGCAGCTCTTCCAGTTCTTCAATTTCGATTTGCGCTTGATTGACCTCCGCTTGCAGCAGTGCTTTTTTTAAGCAAAGGGTCGGCAGGTAGCGCGTGAGTTGCGTTTTTTTTAGCTGCTGATCGCGGAGTTCATTCTTCGTTAGTCTAATCATATTGTCGGCCAATATTTTTTCAAATAGGCTTCTTTAATGCCCACTTCATGGCGCTCAAAACACTCGGCTAGGGTTTTCCAGCCAAGGTCTAATGCTTCTTCTAGTGGGATATTTACGGAGAGGTTCATCATGCGGTCTTCAAATAACTTGGAGAACTGGATGAGTTTCTGGTCCCATCGAGAGAGTCGGAAGCCCATGCTTTCGCGCTCTTTGGCTTTTTTTGATTCGGCATAGAGACGAATTTGGCAGTTGGCAATATCGCCATGATCTTCACGGGTGACGTGGCCGATTACTTGCTGCTTCAATCGAGAAAGCGATCCAAATGGATCGATGCGCCCACCATGTAGATAATATTGGCCTTCGGTTATATAGCCTGTATTATCTGGAATTGGGTGGGTGACGTCACCACCGGGCATTGTTGTTACGGCGATGAGTGTAATTGATCCTGATCCATCAATATCGACGGCTTTTTCATAACGTGCGGCCAGATCTGAGTAGAGCGATCCGGGGTAACCACGGTTGGACGGCACTTGGTCCATTGTGATCATGATTTCTTTGATGCTATCAGCAAAAGCGGACATATCTGTCAGCAGCACGAGGACGTCTTTTCCTTGTGTCGCAAATTTTTCTGCAGCGCCCAGGGCCATGTCAGGTACGAGTAGGCATTCAACGGCAGGGTCGGTCGCTTTATGGATGAACATGACGGTTTTTTCAATCGACCCGGACTGTTCGGCGTTATCAATAAAGGATTGGTAGTCGTCATAACGCAAACCCATTCCACCAATGATGACAATGTCTGCATCGGTCTGATTTCCGATACGCATGAGGAGTCTATTGTAGGGTTCGCCAGCGATGGAGAAGATGGGGATTTTCTGCGATTTGACAAGGCAGTTAAAGACATCGATCATCGGAATATTCGTGCGCACTTGTTCACGCGGGACGATACGACGCACGGGATTAAACGAGGGTTGGCCAATTGCGACTTCTTCACCACGAACGGCTGGACCATTATCTAGGGATTCGCCACTTCCTGAAAGGCGGCGCCCAAGCAAGTTGCTTCCTGTTGGTACGCGCATTCTTTTTCCCAAAAATGTGACGGTATCGCCTGTTGAGATGCCACGGGTATCTTCAAAGGCTTGCAAGACGATCAAATCTCTGTCTACAGATAGTACTGAGGCAAGGGTCTCATTTCCATCACCGCGCTGAACGCGGGCGAGTTCACCAAGTTTTGCGTTTTTTGCGCGCACGGTTAGCAGGGATCCGCGGATGTTTAATATGCGGTCATAGACTTTTTCCATGGATCTTCTCCTCTATTTCTTTGTATGTACTTTTGTAGCTGTCGGTATTAAAGGGCAGCGTGTTCATGTTGCGTATGGTGCTTTGCAGCTCTAAGAAAAATTCACGCGCAGTATCGGGCTCTTCTAGCTGAAACTTTGTGTGGAAGATGAGCTGCATCATTTTAAAGAGTTCGATTTGGCGATCTAACGGGCAGTAATTATCGACCGGGTCAAAAGCATTTTGTTGCAGGTAACACGCTTCGTAGACTTCGGATTTCAGGTAGAGTACGAGGTCATCAAGAGAGATTCCCTCCTCCCCTACGACTTCCATGCGTTTGCCAATTTCATCACCTTGTTGCAAGAGGCTTGCTGCGTATTCGACTTTTTTGCCCCACCCTTCAAGTTTTTGGGAGAGTTCGCGATCAGCATCGGGTAGATATTTTGACCAGGAGATGAGCGGGTCAATGGCGGGATAACGACGT
>JAJFMI010000176.1 GCA_021772235.1 Chlamydiota bacterium | reverse complement strand
TGCTCTCACCGGACGGTTCAGCAGAGCGTGCGCGGGGATGCGCCTGGACGACCTGCGCCAGGTGATGATCTGAACGGTTTCCGGTCTCAAATATTGTCGACGTTGGGAGAGAACGCCCCTTCGAATCTGACGAGGACCTCTGCTGTGGGCCAAGACTCTAACACAGATCAAACCTCTACTTTCGATATACGGTGCCTAATCCTGGGTCCATCGTCAGCGTTGAGCCATCTAAGGTCCCCAGGGTGGGATCGGACACACTCATATTGAAAATGAACCGAAACGAATTCCCCTCTCGGCGGAACGAACCCCTACTTGAAAGGCTCGCCGTAGTAACCCCTTCTCCAGACGTGTCCCGGATCCTAAGCACCTGACTGAAAGTCTCATCACTGTTCAGGCGGATGAATCCACTGACCAACTCACGCTTGAACTCCGCCGTCTCTTCAACGATTGCCGGCAGCGACTCGCCATCCACACCCACGAGCTGATAGAGCCCGAAGATGCTCGAAGGTCCGGTCAGGCCGGTGCTACCTCCACAACCCATCAGGAGTGTGAGAAAAAGCAACACCCTGACCCTTCGCTTCAGAGTTCTGATGTGGCGCATGATATTCCACCCACGGAAAGAGTTGTGATCCACGGTATGCAGCTTACGATCGGGTCCGCGTTCCGGCCGAAGCTCGAAAGGTTTCCACTGATCTTCCAACCACCACGCTAGTAGTTTAGGGGTGGTATTTCTAGTATCAATACAACTGGTGACAGAGATAGGGCATTTGTACCGGGCAGGCTGCAACTGCTACTCCATAAGTCCTGTGAGGAGAGGGTCGTGCCACTCAAGAATAGAATCTTCATTGCGTGCAGTGCATCTGTGGCGAGTATCGTGTCGTCATGGATTTCCCAGGCCTTGGGTGTGTTCCCAGCTTCTTTGGTTGAAATACTATTCCTCGGCATGGTGGTAGGGTTACTGGTCTTCGCAGCGCTTTCTGGATCAGGACATCGTGGGCTGGCCCACCTCTGGTTCGTTCCCCTGCTGCTTTGGAGTTTATCAATTGTCGGCCTGTCCTTCGAGGGATCGGGGCACTACTATCGAATTCTCCCACGCATTCCCTCTCAGTTCGTGAGCTGGTGTTGGATCGGCTTTCCGGTCGGCCTCGCCACGTTGGCATATCTAGATTTTCATGGCTTCAACCGCGGGGGAGCAATCGTTCGCCTCTCGATATGGCTGATCCTGTTGCTTCCGTCCATGTTTCTCGGTCGACTCGCCCCAGATGTGGGCGGGTCCGCGATACTCTCTCCCTTAGTCATGTGGGGTGTGTCATTCCCACTGCTGTTTGTGCCCTTTGGCTTGGCATGGGATGCTATGAGCTCGCTGCGGAGAGTGCAGGCTGGGTCGCCTCTAGCGTAGGTTGTGGTGAGGGGGGTTGGGTTCGCTCCCACTCACCAGGCATCTCATCTCCAGGAGTTGATCATGGTACCACGCTCAGTGTGGCGAGCGCCCATCTGGGCCTATATGGCAGCCCTCGCGCTTCTACTCTTGATATGGGCCGAGTGGTACTCGCACAGTCGTATCATTGCGGAAATGGAAAGCGTAGATGCCCTGTTAGAGGTTGTGGGTCTAACCGTCGGCTTTCCCACGTCATTCATCTTAAACTGGGTATTGGGCGTAATCTATGCCTCCCCCACCCTGATCCCGTTTACGGGTCTCAGCATTGCAATGGCTAGCATGCCATTGAACTGGGCATTGCTGCAGGGGTGCTGGAATCGATGGAGAATGAGACGGCCCAAAAAGTAGCCTTCACAGAGGCGTTTGTTGGGAATAGGCCTTCGAGTCGAGAGAACCGAGAGTCCGGTCGCCCCCCTGCTTGTAAGAGCTACCGCATAGTGCTGGATTTTCGCTAGAAGTGTGAGATTGCGCGCTTTACTACGCTAAGATAGCGAAAGATGGCCAAGGAGTTTGCACGTTTAGCGAATGTGAACCTGCAGAGTTACGTATAGAGGCCACCTTCTAACAATTCCTTCCTTCTACTCCATCAAACTCGGCTTACCGGACGGCTGAATTCGCCTGTGAGTATGTGACCCTACTCTGATGGATTAGGGGGATGTATCGGGGTCCCCCGGAGTCACACTATTGACGTACAGAATTAATATGATTACGTTTTGTCGTAATATTTGATTGGCCAGCAGCAAACGCAATAGAGCCAAGCAGCAACTGCCAATCTCAAGAAAATACTGAACGGCCGATCCACGAGGCCCCACCAGACCATCAGAGTCACTCTACGAACAGAGTCACTCGATGAGTCCGGTGTGGGCCTTTTTGCGTTCGTGCATTTGGATCATTGACCCCAGATGCCAACCGAATTCGTGGCGGGGTCGTAGACCAGGAAAATCTGACGATCACTCTACCTGTTGAGGGGCGGCCTTGGCCGTTCAGGAGAGAATCTGGTCTCGCCCCGCCGCATTTTCGGAAACCCTGGGCCTGCTACGAAACACGAGGACACAACCAGCAGAGAATAGGCTCCGAGCCGTTGGGTCGGAGAGATGTATCGCAAGAAAGAAAGATAGATCAAGAGAGAAAGAAACGCAGGTATAGAAACCTAGGTATCGGTGGAAAGGGTCACCCGAT
>JAJFMI010000175.1 GCA_021772235.1 Chlamydiota bacterium | reverse complement strand
GTTGAGTTAGATCTTGCACTAAGAATTGATGTTTTTTGGAGCTCGCGCGTTTTTGTGCCGCGCTAATAAGCGACTTGGAACCATCAACGCCTAGGTAGTCGATTTCTTTAGGGATTTGTCTTTCTAAAATTCCTTGTCCGCATCCCAGATCGATAATCCGTACATTCTTTTCTTTTAGGTAGGGAAGTAGTGCCGGCAGAATCACTTCCTTATGGTAGAAGTGGCCATCAGCAGCTACGATTTCATCATACCAACCAGAAACATTTTCCCAAGTCGTTTTACTCATGGTAATAGTCTACTTTTTTTTCTTTTTTGGTCTAGGATCAATGTTGGTATCTGCAAGTCTCTTTGACAGGCAAGACCGAGGATGAGCCTTTTTACCGCCTAAGATATATGGTCTAAACTGAATTCTCACTGTTTTTTCTTTCCCATGCATGATTTCATCCAATTTTCTTTCTAGTAAAATAGTTCGAGCCTCATGACTGATTTTTGTGTTTATTATTTCTCTACCGACACTATTATTTTGTTTAGTCAAATCAAGAGCTGTTTTACCTTCAAAATTTTTCATGTTATATCGCGCATTTCCTTTAGGTCCAAGCAATTTTCGGGCTGTCTTAGTAGTCTTATGATTCCCAATAGCCGCATAATGTAGGGGGGTATACTGTCGATCTGTCTGCGCATCTATATTTGCACCTAACCGCAAGAGCACACCTACAGTATCTGTGCAATCGAATTTTGCTGCAAAATGCAGGGGAGTTCTTCCATTATTATCAGTTGCATTTACATCTTGTTTAAGATCAGTTGCAAGTGCATGAACTATTCTTGAACGATCTCTGGTAGCAGCATAATGCATTAGTGATGTGTCGTCAGGGGTAGTTTTGCTAATTGATGCGCCTTTAGAAACAAGTAGTTTTAACATTTTGGCTGATTGCGCTAGAAAAATAGGTGGTTCACCGGCACTGTTTTCAATATTTGGATCTAGTAGTTCTTCAGTTAGAATAAACTCAACAGCTGAGTAATTGTCTTTACTAACGACTACGTGAAGTATGGTTTGTCCATAACTATTTTTGGCATGAATATCTGCGCCTCGTGAAAGAAATAAATCCATACCTGAACGATCATTTTCCTCGACTGCTTCAAAAAAAGAGTGTGTTGGATTGGAATAATTTGAATACTTACCCTGACCAGCACCTGAATCTCCAAAAACAAACATGAATACGCTCCGTAATTATAAATATTTTATCACAAAATAGAGTAATTATAAAGATATATTAATTTATTTAACCATCCCTCTCTAGGTAAAAATATTATGGGGCAAGACACTAGAAAGTGGTATCTGATAAGAATAAATCACAATGGATTTCTTTTCTCTGCATGTAATGCAGAGGCAACAAGTGGCGATGTTTTTCTGGATTGTGTAGGTCTTATTATGGGAAAACTATTGGATTCTCTTAATTTTTTTTGAGCTCTTCGGACCTGAGCAGCATTCATCTTCTGAATATGGATAATAGATTTAGCCACTCTATTTAGGCGATTCTCTTTCGAGCAAGTAATCGCTAAATCAAGAGCTGTTTTACCTTTACAGTTTTTGATGTTGTAGTGTGCATTTCCATATGGACCGAGAAGTAGGTCGGCTGTATCAGTATTCTCATGTTCTCCAATAGCTGCATAATGCAGAGGTGTATACTGTTGTTTTGTCTGTGCATCAACGTTAGCACCTAATTGCAGAAGCACATCTACAGTATCCGTACGATCGAACGCTGCTGCAAAATGGAGGGGAGTTCTTCTCTCTCTATCAGGTTGATTAATATCTTCCATGAAAACTTTTACTAGTGCGTCAACAATTTTGTAACGACCTTTTGAAGCGGCATAATGCATTAAAGGAATTTGCGCAGAATTTGTTACGTTAATAGATGCACCATTTGAAACAAGAAGTTTTAATATTCTAACAGATTTCGTTAAAAAAATAGGTGGTTCTCCGCTATTACTTTCAACATTTGGATTCAACAGTTCATTAACTAAAATAAATTTTACAACTGAGAGGCTACCTTTACTAACTGCTACGTGAAGCAGGGTCTCGCCATATGAATTTCTAGCATGGATATCTCCACCTTTCATGTGAAAAAAATTAACACTTTGGAGGTCGCCTCTTTCTACCGCCTGAAAAAGAGAGTCTGTAAGATTGGAATAATCTGAATACCCACTCGATCTAACACCTTGATTTTCATAAACAAACATAACAAACCTTTGTATTTATAATAATTATACAACAATTCAGAATAAATATAAACATAAATTAATTTATTTTATATTATTTATTGTATCGTCTGGAACTCGAATTTTGTTGATTCAATGAACTTATCCCTGTAAAAAGCTGTTTTTAAGTTGTTCTTCTTTTTTTTTGATTTAAGGGGACTAAAGGAGAGCCTTGTCGTTTTGTGCGAGCTCCTCCGCCTTTAGAAAAAGAAATGACAGAAGTTACCTTTATAAGTTTAGATACATTAAAACATTGAAGAAGTAGAAAACACGTGCCAACTTCTAATATTGGGTGCTCTCTATTACTTAACCTAT